>NZ_JBJZOR010000004.1:0-189108 GCF_046269225.1 Acinetobacter sp. TY2 | reverse complement strand
GAGAAATTAGCGAAAGATGTAGGTGATACCACACTTTACCCAGTATCAGTGCGCTGTGAAGAAGTGATGTGGCGTGAAAAGAAATTGTTCTGTAATGCAGACTTCTTCCATGCATCGGCATACCACTTCATGGACATTGCAACCAAGCTATTTACGCCAATCTTTGTGATGAGTCGTGTAACAGGTTGGGCTGCACATGTCATGGAGCAACGTGCAGACAATCGTATTATTCGTCCAAGTGCGGATTATACGGGTCCTGAGCTGCGTAAAGTAACGCCAATTGGTGAGCGTGAAGCTGCTTAAGTTTATGAATTTTAAAGACCTCAACTATTTTCATGGTTGAGGTCTTTTTTTATGATTATTCTAAATAACTAAATGATTAGAGAGCAAAATAGAGTCTTCAGTGATATAGCCTGTATCTTCTGGAATTGTGAGATAAGATTTGGTTGCTGAATATGCAATTGTGTTGATTCTTCGATTCTTGAAGGCTGTAAGCGCTTTTGAAATTTATCAATTTTTTTGTAGAATTGAGTGCTATTTTAGTCAGTATCAAGTTTTTGAGTTTGCTGGCTAAGATAAGCGATCTGACTTCAATTAATTGAGGGAGTGCTTTAGTTTGCTTTGCTGTACATGCTTTTAAATGATAATAATAGAGTTCGGTAAGCGAACACTTTCATCTTCATAATGGCGTAATCAATAAAGTATCTGGGCATTTTGATCATAGCCTGAAAATCACAACATTTGCTTGCCACCGACTGTGGAAAAAGTAGTATCTATCGCACTCAAAGTAATAGCAATGAGCATAAAATATCTAATTTTCATAAGTGCTTCTTTTTATATATTGGTGCTATTTTCTATTGTGCTGAAATTTCTGAAAATTTCAAAAAAAGATATTTTTTTGCTGCGTATTGGATGTGAAAAGTTGGTGAAATATTTGATTTTTATACGATATTTTATTTTTTTGTTGAGTGGTTTATCTGTTTATGGTGTTTAATGCTTGTCATAATAATTGAATATAATTAGTTGGTTTATTGAATTTAAAAATTTATTATCAAAAAAAATAAATTGTAATAATGTCATTATGAAGAGTTGAATATAAAACTTTTTTCCGTCCTATGCATTGTGTTTAAATCATCGTAAATCTAGGGAAATGGATGTGGCTGTAAATGGGCTTTCAATTGATGCGTTAGAAGCTCAGTTGAAAGAATTTGAGCCTGAAACTATTATGGTTGAACGAGCGATTGAGAGTACATTGGTTTTTGAGTTAGCTAAAATAATCATTTGAATTTTGTCTTAATTCATCCACATATTCATGAGTTAGATGATCAATATTTAGATAAGGTGAGAAATTTAATGAATAATTGTGCATTTCATTTAGATGACGAATGTATGGAAAATTGGTTAGGTGCAAATTTTTGAAAAGTATCTGCTGTGTGATAAAAACAACTGAATCTGTGTTTGTGGATAAATCTACTGTTAGGGGGATTAATGAACAACGCATTTGTACAGACATTATTCGATGAACCTCTTGATATTGTAGGTGATATTCATGGTGAAATTGAAGCTTTAAATCATTTGTTAGATGTCTTGGGTTATGATGAACAAGGTCATCATCCTGAGCAACGTAAGCTTATTTTTGTGGGTGATTTATGTGATCGTGGGGCAGACAGCTTTGCGGTGATTCAGCGTGTAAAAGCATTGGTTGAACAAGGGAAAGCTCAATGTGTTTTAGGTAATCATGAATTAAATTTGCTGATTGATGCAAAGCGTGAGGGCAATGGTTGGTTTTTTGGTTCGCCACATGAAGATGATCATAAATCTTTTACATCAAGGCAGATAAATCATCAAGAAAGATTGAATATTTTAAATTTTTTGGCAACTTTGCCAATTGCATTAGAGTCGGAAAAGTTACGCGTTGTACATGCCTGCTGGGATCAAAACTCAATTGATATACTTAAAAGTATGCAAGGACTTGGAACTCGTCAGGCGTATGATCAATTTGTACAAATGACAGAAAATCATGTTCGTGAAACAGGCATTGCAGAACAGGCAAAACGTGAATCGGCGCAATATCGGTCACAGATGAAAAACCCACAAGCAGACATTCCATTTTTACCCTATTTGGCACAACAAGACCTTGTAGAGCAAATGCATAACCCAATGAAAGTATTGACTTCAGGTGCTGAACTTTTGGTTGATCAGCCTTTTTATATCGGTGGGAGATGGCGCATGATCGATCGCTCTGCATGGTGGGTGCATTATCAAGATGAAATTCCTGTGATTATTGGGCATTATTGGCGAAATTTTAAAATGACGGATGAGAAAACAGGATTTTTTAAATATATTGATGCAGTACAATGGTTTGGTCAAAAAAAGAATGTTTTTTGTGTCGATTACTCTGTGGGTAAGCGCTATGTTGATCGTCAGTATAATCGGGCATATACAAGTCAATTGATTGCATTACGTTTTCCTGAAAATATTTTGTTGTCTGAAACAGGCGAGCAATGGGAAACGAGCAATTAATAGTGGTTGTTGAACATTTTAGTGAATGTATAAAAATGCCCTGAATCATCAGGGCATTTTTTGTTAAAGTTAAATGATTACAGCTTAATCTGCTAATGCACTTTTACTGCTTTCATCTTCGTCTTCATCTTCTACAGAATCTAGACCAAGCTCTTTAAGTTTACGTGTCAGTGTATTACGTCCCCAACCGAGCAATTCAGCTGCATGACGTTTACGTCCACGAGTTTGTTGTAGTGCCGCATTAATTAAGGTTTTCTCAAACATCGGTGTAGCAATGTCGAGAATTTTCATTTCACCATTTTTAAGTTTTTGAATCGCCCATTGACCTAGCATTTCATCCCAATGATGCAGTGCAATCCGATCAATACCTGTGATCGCTTGTCCAGTTTCATCTACTTTGCTAAGTGGAATTTGTTTGAGTTCTGAAGGTAGATCCTCGGGATACACTTCACGCCCTGTAATCATTACAGTGAGCCAACGACAGGTATTTTCAAGTTGACGCACATTCCCTGGCCAAGGTAGTTGCTTGATGTATTCTTGGGTTTCAAGACGTAAGATTTTCGGACTTACGCCAAGTTCTTTGCCTGCACGGGCAAGGAAATGTTGCGCAAGCATTGGAATATCTTCTGAGCGATGTGCCAATTTGGGTATATGAATACGAATGACATTGAGTCGATGATAGAGATCTTCACGGAAGCGACCATCATGAACCAATTTTTCCAAATCTTGATGTGTCGCTGCGACAATACGTACATCCACTTTGACTGGAATATGTCCACCAACACGATAAAACTCACCATCTGCCAATACACGCAATAAACGTGTCTGTGTTTCAAAAGGCATATCGCCAATTTCATCTAGAAATAGTGTACCGCCATTGGCTTGCTCAAAACGTCCTTGACGTTGGGTATTTGCTCCAGTAAATGCACCTTTTTCATGTCCAAAAAGTTCGGTTTCAATCAAATCTTTTGGAATGGCTGCCATATTCAGTGCAATAAAAGGCTTATTGCCACGAGGTGAGTGACGATGTAATGCATGTGCAACCAACTCTTTACCTGTGCCAGATTCGCCATTAATCAACACTGTAATGTGCGATTGTGATAGGCGACCAATGGCACGAAATACTTCCTGCATGGCAGGAGATTCACCAATAATTTCAGTCGACTGAATTGGTTGCGTGGTTTTTGCAGATTCTTGTTGTTGTAGCTTATTGATATGCAAAATTGCACGATTCACCAGTGCAAGTGCTTCATCAATATCAAAAGGCTTAGGTAAGTATTCAAAAGCCCCAGTTTGATAGCTTGATACTGCTGACTCTAAGTCTGAGTGTGCTGTCATAATAATGACAGGTAAATCAGGGTAGTTGCTTTTAACCTTAGCTAAAAAGGTTAAGCCATCAATGCCAGGCATGCGAATGTCAGTCAAAATGACATCAGGCGCATTATGAGGGAGTTCATCGAGTGCAGATTGTGCTTCTTCAAAACTCGTCACATCAAAGCCTTCTTCCTTGAATGTTTTTTCCAACACCCAACGCATGGCACGGTCGTCATCAATGACCCAGATTTTATTATGTGACATGGTTTGTCTCCCAAGGTAAATAAAGGCTAAATATTGTTTTTCCAGGAACTGATTGACAGTCAATCATTCCATTATGTTGATGCATGATATTTTGTGCGATGCTTAAGCCCAAACCTGTACCACTTGCACGTGCAGTCACGAGCGGATAAAACACCGATTCGATAATATCTTCGGGAATGCCGAGTCCATTGTCTTCAATATCGATACGAAGTGTTGAGCGATGTAATGTGCCATTAATAGTGACCAGTCGCTGAATACGTGTTCTTAAAATGAGTTCAGGCTGATTGTCTACAAAGAAGTTTTTATTTTCAGTCATGGCTTGAATAGCGTTGACGCTGACATTCAACATCACTTGAATAAGTTGATCTCGGTCAGCTTTGACTTCGGGTAAAGAGAGGTCATAGTCACGTGTGATTTTGACTTTCTTTTTGGTTTGATTCGCTACTAGCGCACGTACACGCTCAAGCGGTTCATGGACATTGACCAATTCGTAACTTGGAAGTTGGCGTGAGCCCAGCATCGTATCTGCTAAATTTCGCAAGCGATCGACTTCACTAATAATAATGTCGGTGAATTCTGCATATTGTGGATCATTTAAACTACGAGCAAGCAATTGTGTTGCGCCACGAATACCTCCAAGTGGATTTTTAATTTCATGTGCAACACCACGAATTAGTTGGCGAGCAACTTGATGTTGTTGTATGAGATTTTCTTCTTTAGATATTTTCAACATGCGATCAATTGGATTAAGTTCAATCATCAATAAGGGGTGGTAGGGCTTACCCGTATTGAGTTGTGACACACTATAGTCCACGTGCATGTCTTTAAAGTTAACATTGATGGTTGCTTCACGGCGTGTGTAAGATTGCCCCGTTTTTAATGTATTGAGTAAGGCTTCATAGGTATTAAAGTCGTCATTTGGTGCATGAAGAAGATTCATGACGGGTTGACCTGATGCACGTAATAAACTGATGTCAAAAAGGGCTTCACAAGACGAGTTCAAATAAAAAATGTTAAGTTGACTATCGATCAGTAAAATCGCGGTGGTCATGTTGTCGACCAAAAGTCTGTAATCGATCGTTGGATATTGATCCATTCGTCCAAAATTCCTGTATTAAAATAGCGCAAAAGCAGTTTGATCTTGCATCCTTTCCTGTTCAGTGTGAAAAGCTGATTCAGAAAATTTGACCCGATGTTGGGCGATTGCTGAACTGCTATAAAGCAAAATACACGCCAACTTTTCATTGTTGTTCAAGTTGATCGCTTTTTTTGATAAAAATGAACACTAAGTGTGCTTTTTAATTCCATCATTATATTGAGTATATTCACATTACAATATTTTTGAACTGTTTTGGTGCGAATTGGGTATTTTGAATATACATTGGTTGTATTTTGGTGCGTTATGCAAAGAGTGCCGTTTGCAACTGTTTTTATAATCAGAAAAGTCTTACAATACGCGGAATATAGTGGAGCATAGATTCATGAAGTCCCCCAAAGTCGGTTTTGTATCTTTAGGTTGTCCTAAGGCATTGGTAGATTCTGAACGAATTTTAACTCAGTTAAAAACTGAGGGTTATGATGTTGCATCAGATTATGATGGTGCAGATTTAGTTGTAGTGAATACCTGTGGTTTTATTGAATCTGCAGTGCAAGAATCATTGGATGCCATTGGCGAAGCCATGAGTGCCAATGGTCGTGTTATTGTGACGGGCTGTTTAGGAAAAGATGAAGCGAAAATTCGCGCGATGCATCCAAATGTCCTAAAAGTAACAGGCGCAGCAGCATATCAGGAAGTGATGGAAGCCGTACATGAGTACGTACCAGAGCCACCTAAACATAATCCGTTCATAGACCTTGTCCCTGAGCAAGGTATTCGTTTAACACCAAAACATTATGCATATTTGAAAATATCGGAAGGCTGTAACCATCGTTGCACATTCTGTATTATTCCAAGTATGCGAGGTGACCTTGTTTCACGTCCAGTAGGCTCAGTTCTGTCTGAAGCTCAAGCATTGAAAAATGCAGGTGTGAAAGAAGTTTTAGTGATTTCCCAAGATACCTCAGCTTATGGTTTAGATACCAAATATAAGTTGGATTTTTGGAATGGTCAGCCTGTTAAAACTAAGTTTTTTGATATGTGTGAAGCATTGGGTCAATTGGGCATTTGGGTGCGTTTGCACTATGTCTACCCATATCCGCATGTCGATGCTGTTATTGACCTGATGGCACAAGGCAAAATTCTTCCATATTTAGATATTCCTTTTCAACATGCCAGTCCGCGCATCTTAAAATTGATGAAGCGACCAGCCCACAGTGAAAATACACTGGAACGTTTAAAATTATGGCGTGAGAAATGTCCTGATTTAGTGATTCGTTCTACATTTGTGGTCGGCTTTCCAGGTGAAACTGAAGAAGACTTCGTGATGTTGCTGGATTGGCTAAAAGAAGCACAGCTTGATCGAGTAGGTTGTTTTACGTATTCACCGGTTGAAGGTGCAACAGCAAACGATTTACCTGATCATGTTGCTGAAGAAGTTAAACAAGAACGTTATGAACGTTTTATGGAAGTTCAGCAAGCTATTTCGGCTGCGAAACTACAGAAGCGTATTGGTCAAACCATGACTGTATTGGTTGATGAATTAGACGAAGAATTCCCTGTTGCAATTGCACGCTCTTATGCAGATGCACCTGAAATTGATGGCAATGTCTTTGTTGAAGATATTGATAAATCACTGATCAAGTCAGGCGATTTACTTGAAGTTGAAATTACCGATGCAGATGAATATGACCTGTTTGCTAAACTTATTGCTGTAAAAACAGTTTAAGTTTAAGAAATTTTTAAAGATATTCAGATAAAATTAAGCTATAGATTTCGGAGTACACTCATGATGGATTCAAAAAAGCCACGTTACGAGCGCATTTTACTTAAACTTTCTGGCGAAGCGTTGGCTGGAAATAAGGACATGGGGATTGATGCACAAGTGCTTGATCAAATGTCTTTATCTATTGCACATATGGTAGGTTTGGGTGTGCAAGTGGGCATCGTGGTGGGTGGTGGTAATCTTTACCGTGGTAGTCAATTGCAAAAAGAAGGTTTGGTTGGTCGTGTAACGGGTGACCAAATGGGTATGCTTGCAACGGTGATGAATGGTTTGGCATTACGCGATGCTTTGGTACGCCGTAATATTAAAACTCGCTTAATGTCTGCATTGCCAATTGGTGCTGTGGTTGAGTCGTACTCAAGTCGTGATGCAATTCGCCATTTAACGCAAGGCGAAGTATGTGTGTTTGTTGCAGGTACGGGTAATCCGTTCTTTACAACCGATACGGCTGCTTGCTTACGTGGTATTGAAATTGAATCAGATTTGATTTTGAAAGCGACTAAAGTTGATGGTGTATACAATAAAGATCCAAGTAAATACGATGATGCTGTTAAATATGACACATTAACTTTCGATCAAGTACTTGATGAAAAATTAGGTGTGATGGATTTAACGGCAATTTGCTTATGTCGTGATCATAATGTGCCCCTGCAAGTATTCGATATGAATAAATCAGGTGCATTGCTTTCTGTAGTGATGGGTGAAAAAGAAGGGACTCACGTTACAAACTAATGTACGTGAGCCTGAAAGCACTTTATACTGCTGAACTTTAATTTTTTGTTTTTGAATGAATAAGTAAGGAAGATCATATGATTAACGATCTGAAAAAAGATGCTGAAGAGCGTATGAACAAGTCTTTAGAATCTTTAGAGCATGGTTTTGCAAAGGTTCGTACGGGTCGTGCGCATCCATCAATCTTAAATGGCGTTATGGTTTCTTACTATGGTTCTGATGTTCCATTGAATCAAGTAGCAAGCGTTGGTGTTGAAGACTCGCGTACTTTAGTTGTACAGCCGTTTGAACGCTCAATGGTTTCTACGATTGATAAAGCAATTCGTGAGTCTGGTCTCGGTCTAAACCCTGTGACTTCAGATACAATTCGTGTACCAATGGCGGCTTTGACTGAAGAAACACGTAAAGACATGCAAAAAGTTGCACGTAATGAAGCTGAGAATGCGAAAGTTGCGATTCGTAACATTCGTCGTGATGTTTTAGGTGACATCAAAGCATTATTGAAAGAAAAAGAAATTTCTGAAGATGATGATCGTCGTGCAAGTGATGATATCCAAAAAATCACCGATAAATTTGTTGCAGAAGTTGAAAAGCGCCTTGCTGCAAAAGAAGCTGAATTGATGAAGGTCTAAGATTTACAATGACCACATCTGAAGACACGACTCTTCCGAAACATGTTGCCATCATCATGGATGGCAACAATCGTTTTGCTAAAAAGAAACAGTTACAAAAAGGCGATGGCCACCGTGAAGGAAAAAATGTTCTTGATCCTATTGTGGAACATTGTCGCAAACAAAATATAACTGCACTCACCATTTATGCTTTTTCCAGTGAAAATTGGAATCGTCCACAGTATGAAGTGGATTTGCTCATGAAATTGCTTGAAGAAACGATTCTTGAACAAATTCCTCGCATGATTCACTTTGAAATTGCCTTGCGTTTTATTGGTGATCGCAGTCGACTTTCACCTGAGCTACGTGAATTAATGTTGCATGCTGAACAAAGGACTGCTAATTTTGTTAACATGACGTTAACAATTGCGGTCAGTTATGGCGGTATGTGGGATATCTCAAATACAGCGCGTCAACTTGCACAAATGGTAAAAGATCAAGAGTTAGAAGTTGATCAAATTGATGCTGAACTTTTTGGGCAGCATATTAGTTTGGGTGACTTACCACCTGTTGATCTACTTATTCGTACGGGTGGTGATTATCGGCTGTCGAATTTTTTATTGTGGCAAGCGGCTTACGCAGAATTATACTTTACTCAGACTTTATGGCCAGAGTTTACAGTTGAAGAGCTTGATCACGCATTTGGCGTATTTGCGGGCCGTGAACGACGTTTTGGACAAACATCAGAGCAAATCCAACAACAGAATACAGAGAAATAATAATGTTAGAGCGGATAATAACCGCATTGGTATTGGTCGCGGTAGTGCTGAGCTGTATGTTCGCTACTCCATCACCTTACCCGATGTATGTGTTGATGATTCTTATGGCTGGGGCGGGTGGTTATGAGTGGTTTAAGCTCATGCCACGTGATGAGAATGACAGTGTAAATAAGCTTCAAGCAGCAGGCTTTGGTTTACTTACAGCTGGTCTTTCAGGTTTAGCACTTTATTTTGGCGACTTAGCATTATTGCTTTGGGCTGCCTCAATTCTTACTTGGATTGTAAGTGTGCATTGGGTGAAGTCTTATCCAGAATATGATGGTTGGTATAATGCAAGCCTATATGTTGTTGGATTGGTACTGATTACCGCTGCTGTCACTGCGATTTTCAATGTTTGGGAAAGTTCACCTTGGTGGCTCATGTACTTGTTCCTTTTAGTTTGGGGGGCAGACAGTGGTGCATATTTTGTTGGACGTAAATTAGGGCGTCGTAAACTTGCACCTTCAGTTAGTCCAAATAAATCCATTGAAGGTTTATTGGGTGGAATTGTTACGGTTGCCATTATTATTGTGATTGTGCAAACGGTTTACTTGAATCTAACGCTCTCACAACATATTCTTTTTCTGATTTTATCTATTGTTACTGTCTTTAGTTCAGTGCAGGGCGATTTGTTTGAATCAATGATCAAACGTCGTGCTGGAATTAAAGATTCGGGACGTATTTTGCCAGGTCATGGCGGTGTACTTGATCGAATTGATTCTTTACTTGCTGCTGCGCCGATTTTTGCAGCAGGTTTGTATGTTTTAAAACTTATTGGTGTAAATTTATAGATGTCACAATCTGTCAGTATATTAGGTGTTACGGGTTCGATTGGTTTAAGCACGCTTAAAGTTTTGGAGCAACATCCTGACAAATATTCGGTTTTTGCAGTGACGGCGTATAGTCGTATTGAAGAATTAAGCCAAATATGTAAACAGTATAGACCGAAAATCGCGGTCGTGCCTGCTGTAAGAGTAGATGAATTAAATCAATTGCTTCAAGCTATGAATATTCATGATATTGAAATTCTAAGTGGTGAGGAAGGTTTAATTGCTGTTTCACAACATACAGATGTCGATGTTGTTATGGCCGCAATTGTTGGTGCAGCAGGATTGTTACCTACATTAGCGGCTGTTAAAGCAGGTAAACGTGTTTTACTTGCCAATAAAGAAGCCTTGGTGATGTCTGGTGATATCATGATTCAAGAGGCTAAAAAGCATCAAGCATTATTGTTGCCTGTCGATTCTGAGCATAATGCGATATTTCAGTGCCTGCCTCAAAATTATTTACAGATTGAGAAACACGGTGAGCCTTTACTTGGTGTGAAGCAAGTTTTGTTGACTGCTTCAGGCGGGCCATTTCGTGATCATAGCTTAGAACAATTAAAACAAGTCACACCTGCACAAGCCTGTAAGCATCCGAATTGGTCGATGGGACAAAAAATATCGGTAGATTCAGCAACCTTGATGAATAAAGGCTTGGAATTGATCGAAGCGTGTCATTTATTTTCAATTAAAGAACATTTTGTTACAGTGGTTGTGCATCCACAAAGTATTATTCACTCTATGGTTCAATATGTGGATGGTTCAACTTTGGCTCAAATGGGTAACCCTGATATGTGTACGCCAATTGCTCATGCTTTGGCATGGCCGGAGCGTATTCAGACGGATGTGCCACCGCTAGATTTGTTCGTACAATCACGGTTGGATTTTCAAGAACCTGATTTAGTTCGTTTTCCAGCTTTAAAGTTGGCTCGCCAAGCGATGAAAAATGGTGGTTTAGCGGCTACAATTTTAAATGCAGCCAATGAAATAGCAGTTGCTGCATTCTTACAGCAGAAAATTGGTTTTTTACAGATTGCAGAAACAGTTGAATATACGCTCAATCATGTTCAAAATGGTGTTGCAGAAAGTATTGATATTATTTTGCATACAGATCGACTTGCTCGTCAGGTTGCTGAACAGCGCATTTTACAACTGGGAAGCTAAGGCATGAATGTTCTTTTTATCATTGTTGCTGCTATCTTTTTACTTGGTCCATTAATTGCCATTCATGAGTTTGGTCATTATTGGGTTGCTCGTAAATTGGGTGTTAAAGTCTTGGTGTATTCCATAGGCTTTGGTCCTGTTGTGCTTAAATGGACATCAAAAAAATCAGGTATTCAGTATCAGCTTTCGGCTTTGCCTTTAGGTGGCTATGTCAAAATGCTTGATGAGCGTGAAGGCAATGTCAGTGCAGAAGATTTACCTTATGCATTTAACCGCCAATCACCATGGAAGCGTATTGCGATTGTTGCAGCAGGACCATTGGTGAATCTGATTTTTGCAGCATTTTTATTTTGGATTCTATTTTTACCTGCTCAAGAACAATTGAATACGCGTATTGGTAAAATTCTACCGAATACACCTGCTGCAACGATGCAACTACAAGCGGGTGATAAAATTGTAGCGATTGATGGTACTGAAACACCCAATTGGGAAAAGCTCAATTATGCATTGGTTGATCGTGTTGGTGAAACAGGGCATATCGATTTGCGAGTTGAACGTCAAGGTCAAGTACAAAATTTTGTATTACCGATTCAAGCATTCTTAAAAGATCAAACCCAATCACCTTTTGATGTACTGGGATTTGTACCGTATCGTCCTGAAATTCCTGCTGTTGTTTTTAAACTCAGTGAAGATGGTGCGGCGATTCGTCAAGGCATGAAAGAAGGCGATAAGATTGTTGCAATTAATCAAGTGCCAATGAAAGATTGGTTTGATGTGGTGGATGTGGTACAAAAATCACCTGAAAAACTTTTGGCGATGGATGTGTTGCGAAAAGGTCAAATTGTTCATTTAAAAGTCATGCCACAGGGTAAACGTGACAATATGGGACAAGTGACTGGTATGCTTGGTGTTCAGGCGCAGACAGGTCAGGTCAATATTCCTGCAGAATATAAGCAAACGATTCAATATAATCCTGCTGAAGCTGCAGTCATGGCAGTTGAAAAAACGGGTCAAATTTCAGCGATGATTTTGAACTCCATGGTGAAAATGGTGCGTGGTTTAATTGGGCTGGATAATCTATCAGGGCCAATTACCATAGCAAAAGTGGCAGGTCAAAGTGCTGAAATGGGTTGGCAAACCTTTATTTCCTTTATGGCACTGATGAGTGTGAGTTTGGGGATTCTAAATTTATTGCCAATACCGATGCTTGATGGCGGTCACTTGGTTTATTACATAATTGAAGCAATACGTGGTAAACCTGTTTCTGAACAAATACAATTGGTTGGTTTGAAAATTGGTATGTTACTGTTGGGTAGCATGATGATACTCGCAATATTTAATGATTTTATGCGTTTATAAACGTTATAGATGGACAATTAACTTTACTGGAAAATAATAGGCATGCAGCGTTCACATTTATTTATGCCACTTGCACTTGTAAGTGCAATGGCAGCTGTACAACACGTATATGCAGCAGACGAATTTATTGCACGTGATATCCGTGTAGATGGTTTGGTTCGTTTGACTCAAAGCAGTGTACTGGCAATGTTGCCAGTCAGTAGTGGCGGTCGCATTTCAGATCCTATTATTGCAGACTCAATTCGTACGCTTTATGCAAGCAATATGTTTGATGATATCAAAGCCAGTAAAGAGAATGACGTATTGGTGTTCACTGTTGTTGAGCGACCAGTTATTTCTAAAATTAACTTCAAAGGCAATAAGCTGATTCCAAAAGAAGCATTGGAAGAAGGTTTAAAGAAAATGGGTCTTGCTGAAGGTGAGGTGCTGAAGAAGTCTGCATTGCAAACTTTGGAGACTGAACTTGAGCAACAGTATTCACAGCAAGGTCGTTATGATGCCGATGTGAAAGTTGAAACAATCGCGCGTCCAAATAACCGTGTTGATTTAGATATTAACTTTAACGAAGGTAAACCTGCGAAAGTTTTTGATATCAACGTGATTGGTAATACAGTCTTTAAAGATGATGAGATTAAACAGGTCTTCGCTGTAAAAGAAAGTGGTTGGTTGTCTGTTGTATCACGTAATGATCGCTACGCTCGTGAGAAAATGGCGGCAAGTTTAGAGTCTTTACGTGCACTGTATTTGAATAAGGGTTATATCAACTTTGACATTAATAGCTCAAATTTGAATATCAGTGAAGATAAAAAGAATATCTTCATTGAAGTTTCAATACACGAAGGCGAGCAATTCAAGTTTGGTGAAACTAAGTTTTTAGGTGATGCGCTATATAAACCTGAAGAGTTGAAAGCCTTACAACTTTATAAAGATGGTACAACTTATTCGCAAGAAAAAGTGAATGCTGTTAAGCAGTTATTGCTTCGTAAATATGGTAATGCAGGGTATTACTATACTGAAGTGAACGTTGTTCCTGAAATTAACAATGAAACTCATGTGGTTGATTTAAATTTTTATATCAACCCTGGTCAGCAAGTGACAGTACGCCGTATTAACTTCTCAGGAAACACTAAAACGGCTGATGAAGTATTACGTCGTGAAATGCGTCAAATGGAAGGTGCATTGGCAAGCAATGAAAAAATTGATTTGTCAAAAGTACGTCTAGAGCGTACGGGTTTCTTTAGTAAAGTGGATGTTAAACCTGTACGTATTCCAAATGCACCGGACCAAGTCGATTTGAATGTTGAAGTTGAAGAGCAACATTCAGGTACAAGTACTTTAGCGGTAGGTTATTCGCAAAATGGTGGTATTACCTTCCAAGCAGGCTTAAGTCAAACCAATTTCTTGGGCACAGGTAATCGTGTTGCTATTGATCTTTCGCGTTCAGAAACACAAGATTATTATAACTTAAGTGTGACTGATCCATATTTCACGATTGATGGTGTGAGTCGTGGTTACAATATGTATTACCGTAAAACCAAACTGGATAATGACTATAACGTTAATAATTACGTTACAGACAGTTTTGGTGGTGGTTTGACTTTTGGTTACCCAATTGATGAAAACCAGAATGTCAGTGCAGGTTTAAACATTGACAATACTAAAGTGACCACAGGTCCATATGTTTCGACTTATGTGCGTGATTATCTGTTAGCAAATGGTGGCAAGAAAAACCATGAAACGAGCTATTGCCCGACAGATGACAATGGTAAGTCGCAAATGCAGGATATCACTGAGAAAGATCCTGTAACAGGTAAGGATGTGATCACGGGCGTTAAATGTGCTGTGGAGGAAATTCCTTACGGTGATGAGTTTGAGGGTGAGTTTTTAACCTATAACTTAAACTTAGGTTGGTCTTATAACACATTAAACCGTCCAATTTTCCCGACCTCAGGTATGTCACATCGTGTAAATGCTGAAATTGCATTGCCGGGTAGTGATGTTGAATATCAGAAACTAACCTATGATGCACAAGCTTATTTCCCATTAGGGCGTGATTTTGTATGGCGTGGTTATGGTAAGTTAGGTTACGGTAATGATTTACCATTCTATAAAAACTTCTATGCTGGTGGTTATGGTTCAGTACGTGGTTATGATAACAGTACGCTTGGACCGAATTATCCGGGCGTAACGTATAATGAACGTCATACAAAAGATTACGATCCTGAGGAAGTGGGTGGTAATGCTTTGATTCAGTTCGGTACTGAAATTGCACTACCTGTTCCATTTAAGGGTGATTGGGCTCGTCAAATTCGTCCTGTGATTTTTGCTGAGGGTGCACAAGTTTTTGATACGAATTGTAGTACCGCGCAAGGCACTTTATATCTTCAGGGTGATTCGGAAGGTTCAAAAGACCCAGGTGTCGATGCAAAACAATATTGTAAAGATAACTTTGACTTCGATTTAAGTAATATGCGTTATAGCGTAGGCGTAGGCTTTACGTGGATTACGATGATTGGTCCATTATCACTGAGTTATGCATTCCCATTGAATGATAAACCAGGCGATCAAACCAAAGAAATTCAGTTTGAAATCGGCCGTACTTTCTAAGTGCGGTCATCCGATTACTGTTTTAATATATAACTAAAGGAATGATGATGAAAAAAATGAAAGTTGCATTATTAAGTTTGGCGATGGGTATTACAGGTTTAACACATGCTGCGGGTTATGGTGTTGTTGATATTGAAAAAGTGGTTGAAAGTAGCACGTATTTGAAACAACAAAATGCAGCGCTTGAGCAAACAGTAAAACCACAAACGGCTAAACTTGAACAAATCACCAAAGATATTGAGGCATTAAAGCAAAAAGCTCAGGCTCAAGGTGCAAATGCGCAGCAAATTAATGCGCAGTATCAAGCGAAAGTGACTGAATTCCAAACGATTCAACAAAGTGTGCAAACAAAAGTTCAGTCTACAATCCAAAATACAAATTCCGTATTTGAAACACGTGTAAAGCAGGCTGCTGAACAATTGCGCACTGAAAACAGTCTTGATCTTGTATTGAACAAGAATACAGTGATTGCATTTGACTCGAAGTATGATTTAACTGCTAAAATGATTCAAAAGGTTAATGCAATCAAATAAGCAATGAAATCCAATCGTTTTCAGCTTGATGAATTGGCTCAGCTCGTTAGAGGTGAGTCAATTGGTCAACACAATCTTGTACTTGAAAATCTTGCCAGTTTAGAACAGGCACAGCCCCATCACATTGCGTTTGTGAATGGTGAAAAATATATAGAGGCAGCACAAGCTTCAAAAGCAGGGGCATTAATTATTCCTGCTGTTTTACAGTCAAGACTGACAGCTCATCAAAACTTTATCATTGTTGATAATCCTTACCTCGCTTTTGCGATGCTGACGCATGCATTTGAAATAAAAGTGCAAAAACGTGGTATTGAAAGCACTGCACAAATTGACCCTTCTGCTATTGTTGCTGATGATGCCTATATTGGGCATTACACGGTGATTGGTGAAAATTGTGTGGTTGGAGCAAATACGATTATCCAATCGCAAGTTAAAATAGATGATGGTGTAGAGATTGGTAAGGATTGCTTTATTGATTCACATGTCACCATTACTGCTGCGAGTAAATTAGGTAATCGAGTGCGTATCCATGCCAATACAGTCATTGGTGGAGAAGGGTTCGGCTTCGCACCTTATCAGGGAAAATGGCATCGTATTGCACAATTGGGTTCGGTTCAGATTGCAGATGATGTCCGAATCGGCTCAAATTGTAGTATTGATCGTGGTGCTTTGGATGATACGATTTTAGAGCAAGGTGTAATTATTGATAACCTTGTGCAAATCGCTCATAACGTCAAAGTTGGTGCACACACTGCGATTGCTGCGAAGTGTGGTGTCGCAGGAAGTAGTACGATTGGCAAAAACTGCGTGCTTGCTGGTGGTGTCGGTATCGTTGGTCATATTTCATTGGCTGATAATGTGACAATTACAGGAATGTCAATGGTCACAAAAACTATTTCTGAAGCCGGATCTTATTCTTCAGGAACAGGTTTGTTTGAATCAGGACAATGGAAACGTACCGTGGTTCGCCTTCGACAATTAGCAGATGTGCCATTGACCCGAATTGTGAAAAAGCTTGATGATATGCAAACTCGCATTGAGTCTCTTGAAACAACTTTAAAGTCGCGTAAATAATTATGTCTGAGTTAAAATCATTACCATTTGCAGTACCTGAACTTCCTATGCAGGTACAGACCATCCGTGAGTATCTTCCACACCGTTACCCATTTTTATTGGTGGATCGTGTGACTGAGGTTACTGAAAATGCCATTACTGGTTATAAAAATGTTTCTATTAATGAAGAATTTATGCAGGGACATTTTCCAGGCTATCCAATTATGCCGGGTGTACTGATTGTTGAAGCGATGGCTCAGATATCGGGTGTGCTTGGTTTTATTATGAATGGCGAAAAGCCACGTCCAGGTTCATTGTTTCTTTTTGCGGGTGCCGAAAAAATACGATTTAAAAAACAAGTCGTACCTGGTGACCAACTCGTGCTAAAATCAGAATTACTCATGCAAAAACGTGGCATTTACAAATATTTATGTACTGCCAGTGTAGACGGCGTGGTTGCAGCAACCGCTGAAATTATCATTTCTCATCAGAAATTAGAGCAGGCATGAGCAATAAAGATTTAATCCATTCAACTGCAATTATTGACCCATCAGCCGTGATTGCGGCTGATGTTAAAATTGGGCCCTATTGTATTATTGGTCCCAATGTCAGCATTGGTTCAGGTACACAGCTCCACTCACACGTTGTTGTGGGTGGGTATACTCGAATTGGTGAACACAACGAAATTTTTCAATTTGCCAGTGTAGGTGAAGTTTGCCAAGATTTAAAATATCAGGGCGAAGAAACTTGGCTTGAAATCGGTGATCATAACAAAATTCGTGAACACTGTAGTTTGCACCGTGGTACTGTGCAAGATAAAGCATTGACTAAAATTGGTAGTCATAATTTATTGATGGTCAATACACATATTGCACATGATTGTGTGGTGGGTGATCACAATATTTTTGCTAACAATGTCGGTGTAGCAGGGCATGTTCACATTGGTAGTTTTGTTATCATTGGCGGTAACTCAGGTATTCATCAATTCTGTAAGATTGATTCTTACAGCATGATTGGTGGTGCATCATTGATTTTAAAAGATGTTCCTGCTTATGTGATGGTGTCAGGTAATCCTGCACATGCATTTGGTATGAATGTAGAAGGTATGCGCCGTAAAGGTTGGTCTAAAAATACAATACAAGGTTTGCGTAGTGCATTTAAGCTGATTTACAAATCAGGATTGACTACAGATCAAGCGATTGAGCAAATCCGAGCAGAAATTTTGCCAGAAGTTGCAGAAGTACAGTTACTTATTGATTCGTTGACTAAGTCAGAACGTGGTGTTGTGCGTTAAGCACGGATACAAAATGGATTAAAATAAAAAAGACATCTTTAAGATGTCTTTTTTATTTGGCTGTTTATTTATTAGGTACAGTTGGAACTGGACTAAGTGGAATTGTTTGTTGTGGAGCTGTCGTCATTTCTTGAGTAACTTCAGTTTTAGGCTCAGTTGCTTCTTCTTGTGCTGTATCACTATCTGGATCTAGGCGTTGGTTGAGAAGTTCTAAGCGTTGATCTAAGTCGGTATATTTGTTCGTAAGTTCTTTAGTTAGCTGTTCAATGGCATAATCTTGTTCTTCAATTTTGCCTCGTAATGCACGGACTTGATTTTCAAGATTCTGATTTTTTTGTAATAAATCCCAATTCATATTGCTATTGTTTGGGGTGTTGCTATTAGAGGCACTTAATCTGCTTAATGAGTTAGATTCAATCGGAACAGCATAAAGTGTCGCTGCGCTGAGGAGTGAAATTGCGAGTAAAGCATGCTTTCTGAGCATAATGAAATCCATCTTGAACAACAGGTACGTATTTACTTATTTTTGATAAGGGGACGCATCAAAATAATATGATGAACTCATTTAAAACGGCTCTGCCTTGAATTGCAAGTGGCTTTTACAATGTCGCCATATATTGGTTTAAATCATGGATGTGATGTAATCGAAATCGGGGAAACATACTCATTTAAGCTGTATAAATTAGATTTGGCGAATAAATACTCAAACGAATGAATAACTTGCTTAAAATTAAAATACGCACTTGCAAGATGTAAAAAAATCTCTATACTCTCTTCTTGTAATGGTAGCCCCGCTGGTGGCTTCGCAATTGTAATCTGAGAACCCCGCCAGGACCGGAAGGTAGCAACGGTATCAGAACTATGATGTGCCGGAGTTTTGCTAGTGGGGTTGCCACCATAATTAAAATAATATTTATATTTGTTCTTAATTTATTCTTCTCTTCTTGATATTGCTTTCATAATCGCATCCATTTCAAAACCTCGATATTGTAAAAAACGGATTTGTTTTGCTTTGATTTTTGGATCTTTACTCACTTCTGTACCATATTTTTTTACTTTGAGTTGATAGGCTTCTTCATACCAATCAATTTCGTTCATATCGTTTTTGGCAAGCTCGCTATCAATACTTTTTGCTCTGAGCGCTAATTTGATTCGATTTGGACCTTTTCCTTTGCGTATTTGGCTTCTTACGAGCATTTCAGCAACACGTTGATCGCTTTGGTAATTCTCTCTAGAAAGTTCATCTACAAGCGTATTTACTTCATCTCGATTTTCAGCATATAAAGCGAGTTTTTCAATTAAATCTTTTTTTGAGTATTCTCTACGGGTCAATACAGCAAAGGCGTATGAGCGCAGGTGAGTGCCTGTAAGTCCTATTTTTTGTGCTTGTGTGGAGGTATTATCTTGAGCATTAGAGTCAATATCAGAATCATTGCTATTCTGAGTCTGTTGGCGTAGAAATCGCTTATTGTGCTGATTGGCTGTAAATCGTAAAGCATCTTGATCTAAATTTTCTTCATTGGTTGTTGAAACATGCTTAGGATGCGCTTCTCCAAACTGTTGTTTGAGGGCATCATAATCAATAAGTTTAGTAAATTTGGATTCGGTCATGGCTATTCAAAAATTTAAAAAGTGTCTTTCATGTCAAGTGTAACGCTGAATGGCAAGGGTAAATGCATTATTCTGCATTAAATAGGTTTGGTATATAAAAAACGCCCCGAAGAGCGTTTTGTATTAATTGTTTAGTTTAATGGTGATGATTTAAGCATCAAGAAATTCAGGTTCTTCTTCATCTTTTTCATCAGTAGGTATTGCAGTCGTGAGTAGTTGTTCACGAATGAGTTTTTCTAACTCTTCTGCAATGTGTTTATTTTCTTCAAGGTGACGAATCACATTATTTTTACCCTGACCAATTTTTTCGCCTTTGTAAGAATACCAAGCGCCAGCTTTATTGACCAATTCTTGTGAAACGGCAAGATCAATCAATTCACCTAAATGGTTTACACCTTTACCGTACAAAATTTGGAATAATGCTTCACGGAATGGTGGCGCCATTTTATTTTTCACAACTTTAACGCGCGTTTCAGAACCAACAATTTCATCGCCTTCTTTAACTTGACCAATACGGCGAATGTCCAATCGTACAGAAGCATAAAACTTAAGAGCGTTACCACCTGTTGTGGTTTCAGGGCTACCAAACATCACGCCAATTTTCATACGAATTTGGTTAATGAAGATCACCATACAGTTTGAGCGCTTTGCATTACCTGTAATTTTACGTAGTGCTTGGCTCATCAAACGAGCTTGTAAGCCCATGTGTGAATCACCCATCTCGCCTTCAATTTCAGCTTTTGGTGTGAGTGCTGCCACAGAATCGACAACAATCATGTCAATTGCACCTGAACGTACCAACATGTCAGCAATTTCTAAAGCCTGCTCACCATGATCGGGTTGAGAAACCAATAGGTTGTCAATATCGACCCCTAATTTACGGGCATATTGTGGGTCAAGTGCATGTTCAGCATCAATAAAGGCACATGTGCCACCTGCTTTTTGACATTCAGCAATCGCTTGTAAGGTCATGGTTGTTTTACCTGAAGATTCAGGACCATAGATCTCAACAATACGACCTTTCGGTAAGCCACCAATACCAAGTGCAATATCAAGCGTTAAAGAGCCTGTAGATACCGCTTCAACTGCTTGTACCGTATTGTCACCTAAACGCATGACGGTGTTTTTACCGAACTGTTTCTCAATTTGGCTGAGTGCTGCGTTCAGTGCCTTACTTTTATTATCATCCATCTCGTAACCTCAAAAACGATGTATATCACTAATAACTTAAGTGGATGTCTTAGATTCAGTCTTTGTCCACGACAGCCATAGTGACAGAAAAAACTTTTCTCTTCTATGTTTATTTGGATTGTGGCGACATGATGTGTCGCACTATCTGCATGCCTGATTTAAGTCTGGAACTAGTCATCCAAATACGACCATTGTTGGTCAAATTGCTGATCATTGTCCTGTTTAAACCTGTTGATGTCGCGACGGTCTTTTTTACTTGGACGATGTTCGGGTCGAGCAAGATTATGCAATTTTCTCTGTGAGGAAAGCAACTCACGACGAGCAATACTAACTTCAGTTTCTTCATAAAGTTGTTGGGCAATGGGTGCACCACCACGTACCGCTGATAATGCCTTAATTTGCACCGTTTTTTGCTCAAAGCCTTGGCGAATTGTGAGTTCCATACCAACACGAATTTCTTTTGAAACTTTTACACGCTCACCATTTAAGTGAACTTTACCGCCTTCGATGGCATCTTTTGCAATGGAGCGGGTTTTAAAAAAACGCGCTGCCCAAAGCCATTTGTCTACACGCATCGATTCCGTTACAGGTGATTCAGGCTGTTTTGACATTGAATTCCTTTTTAATAGTAATTGAGGTTTCAATCAGTGGGAGTAGTTCGGTAAGATTTTGAATTGCAGGGTAATTTAAATCATGAGCTTGGCGTGCAGCACGACCACTTGAAGGTTGTACAATGGTAATGAGTTGGGTGATTCCAAATTTTTCAGCACCTTGAAGCACTTTTTCAGTGTCATCAATCATCATTGCATATTGTGGATCAAAATCATGTTTTTGCTGCAAAATTTCCCAAAACTCTACAAATTCTTTGGAATAACCGATTTCTTCACTACTAATCATGACTTCAAAATAAGGGCTTAAATCAATATTTTCAAGTTTGAGTTGTAAACCCGCCTGATCTGCATTGGTCAGTAACCAACAGCGATAGCCATGTTGTTTTAATTGTTCTAAAAGTTCAAAACAGCCCGGACGAGGTGCAATCTTTTCTTGATTGTCGTATTGCAGTTTCAGTACATCGACTTCGACTTTTTCTGTCCAATATTTGGAGGAATACCAACACAGCGTGTGATTGTGTTGTTGGTAGAAGGTATGAAGTATTTCTTTGCTTTCTGCAAGTGTACATTGATGTGTTTCGGCATGACGTTCAGGTAGGCGAGTATTCCAAATTAAATCGTCAAAAGCTAAATCGAGAAGGGTACCATCCATATCGAACATAAGGATAGGTTTCTGCATTTAAAGTTCTCCAATGGTTTTTAAAGTTCAAATAAATTCGCATAAGCCTTATAAAATAAAGGGATTTTATGAAAATTCACCTAATCTAATCTATTCAAATATTTTCAAAGTTTAACAAATTTCTTTACGTTACAAACATATTTGTGTACATAATTGTGTACATAATTTTGATTTGTATATTTGTACAAATCATCTCTAATTATATTCAAATATCATTGGAACGTTCATGGCTTTAAGTGACTCTTGGTTAAAATCTAATAACGGTAAGGTACGAGATAGCGTTGAGATCGTAACGGATCGTGATGCACTTTCTGTACGCATTTCCCCTAAAGGTAAAATAGTCTTTCAATATCGATATCGTGTGAATGGCCAAAGCAAGCGGATCGATATTGGCACATACCCTTTGCTCAGCTTGAAGGAAGCACGAATACAGGCGCAGTCCTACAAAGCCGAATTAGACCAAGGCAAAGATCCCTATCAGTTGAAGCTTAAAAAAGAAACGAACTATTCTAATCAACCAACGGTAAAAGAAATATGTACGCAGTGGTTTGAAAAAGTTGGGGGCGATAAAATCTCAAGTAAAGATGATTCTAGGGCTTTTGAAATTCATGTTTACCCTATAGTAGGTAAGCGCATTTGTGATGAAATCACACTACAGGAGTGGTCTCAACTACTTTTTAATATCGTAGATAATGCTAGAACAGTTGCCGTTAAGATTCTTGGTAATCTTAAGATGATTATGCGCTGGGGGTGTATATACGGAAAATTACAGAATCAAACGTTACATCACTTAAAAGCTGCCGATCTGAATGTTAAAAACGTTAAAAAAAGTCGATATTTGTCTGAACAGGAAATATTTTGGGTTGTGCATGCTTCACTTAGATCAACAAATATGGCTGCAAAAAATAAGGCTGTAGTCTTAATGCTACTGTTCTTCGGATGTAGGGTTAGTGAATTGCGTTTAGCTAAGAAAAGTGATTTTGATTTCAAAAAACATATTTGGCATATCCCTGCTGAAAATCACAAGACTGGCCAGAAGGGTAAGGCAATAGTTAGACCATTGATTCCTCAAGTTGAAGAGTTTATGAAAGCAGTTTTTAAATTATCGCCAGATGATTGTGAATACGCATTTCCCAATACCCAAGCAAAAAAATACACTTTATTGGCCAAGGGCTTTCAAGTGTCTATTCCATCGTACATAAATACAAATATTAAGAAAAGGTTTGGTGTTGAAATAGAAGAATGGACGACTCATGATTTACGAAGAACAATGCGAACACATATTTCTGAATTTGCACCACCACATATATGTGAAATCATGTTAGGCCATGCTTTACCGCAAATTTGGGGTACTTATGATCTGAATGAGTATCTTGAACCTCAGGCGCAAGCTTATGCAAAATGGTTTGATAAGCTTTGCGCCATAATTGACAATTACGAACGATTTGATATTAAGGGCTCAATATCAAGAGACTCTAATAATCCGTTGGTTTCTTCCCATGTCGCCACTGCTTTAATTCCGTAACGACTGCATGATTTACCATGTGCTTTGATTAATGGCTCGGGAAATGAACGTGTACTGCGCCAATTAATCAAAGTGCCTTTAGTAATGTTGTATCGCTCTAATAGCTCAGGAGTAGATATAAATAATCCCATCATGACACCTCCTTCAAACTTTTAACCACTTCTTCGGGTAAATTTGTTTTGGGTTTAGCCCACCATAAAACAGGACCATCTTCAGTATCATATGCAGCTATTAGAAATAAGCCTTCTTCTGCTGATTTTGGCTTCCAATTCGACCAGTCGGCGCAATCTTCTTCAGGAATTTCAGGAATATCGCAATATTCCAAACGATTAAAAATAATCTCCACACCAAGATTTTTTTGAAGCTGCACCCATTGTTCTTTGGTGTAATATTCAGCGTCGTCATCAATAGTGTCATGTGACTTAATATCAGGATGAAACCAGTTGCTATTTAAGTCATCGGGTAATTCTATTGGTTTGATTTTAAATGATTTCTCAATCATGACTTTACCCCTTGATTAATCAGTTTTTTGAAACTCTTAGCAAAAGCATTTATAACCTTAATTATGTCGCTTTCGGATTCCCAACAACCCATCGATGCAATAAATTTGTCATTCTCATAAAGCACGCGATCATAACCGCCTTGCTTGGACCCGTTAAGAATAAAATAGGCCTTACCAGGTGTTAAGTTTAGAATTGGCGCGGGAACCTCAACGTCATTTATGACAATGAATGGTGGTTTTTCACGAAATGCCATTTCATCTTTACGCATGCGGAAATAGCTAATTTTTACATCATCACCCACATCCAACCATTCATCACATAAGTTTTGATGTTGAATTGCTTTGCCTTGAATGAATAGTTGAGATGCTTGCTCGCCATTAATTTTCTCACTCATGACTTTGCTCCTGCGATTCCTTAATTGCATCGATCCAACTTTCAGCATCAAGCATATGTTTGATTGCTTTTGAGAGTTTCTTGTTGGCAATATCTACATAGGTTTGGGCTGTAAGGCCTTTTCGGATTTCGTCTTGGCAATTTCTCAATTCAGCTAGAGCACTTTGAATTTCATGTAGAGCCACTTCTGAGGTTTTTTTAATTAACTTACTCATGACTTTGCTCCTGTGCTTTAAACCCATCATAAAGTTTGATCGCATGAACAATTGCGTAACACGCCCAAATAAAATGGTAGGTTTTAGCTGTAGTTGATGCTTCCCAAAAATCACTTAATTCAAGACCACCAGCATCATCTGCATCCCAAGAGTTAATTTCCGTCCAAAAATCAAATTCACCTGAATGTTGATTACCACCTATAAAATCATTTACTGCTTCTAGCGCTTGTTTTGATTTTTCCCGATCCTCTGAATCAGAAAGGTCTAAATCATCAAGATAATTAGTTAGGTATTGCTTAACAGAATCACATGCTATTGCAGAATCAAATTTACTAACTTCACCTGCTTGAACTTTTTCACCCCAATATTCAGGATTAATGTAGTACTTTTCATCTTCGCTACGAAAGAAACCAAACATATCGTTAGTTCGTTCAAAAATGAAATCACCCATATCACCGGTAAACATTAGAAATCCTGGTCGAGTAGTGATGTTGTAGTGCATATGTACATCATTCGGTTTTTTAATAGTAATATCGCGATAAGCATCTAGATCTAAATTCACAGTTAATTGATGAGAAGTGACATCTTCTAAAAAGCTCTCAAGTGTTGGATTGCTCATTGTGCTTGCTCCTGTGCTTCGATCACAGGGACAGGATTCAATACAGCCCAATGACTAATTATCTCTTGAATAAATGCACAGCCATCTTGCGGGCAAGTGAAGCCGTACGGTAATTCCCAATTAGCTGTTAACTGCTCGCCACTGATAAAAATCTGATAACGACCATCAATGCGTGGCGATTGTTTTGTATAGTCGATCCATTCAGGCACTGCTTGGGTTTTAGCCGCTTGCCATGTATCCCATTCAGTATTGAAGTGGTCTAAAGGATCAACCCCTTGTGATTTGAGATCAGCCACTGTGAGTGGAAATTCACTTTCCAAGAAAGCAAAAAATAGTGTTTTTTCCTTTTGAATATCCATCACGCCACCTTATATTTATGTGCTACGTCATAACAACGTTGAATCCACGGCTTAAATCTGTCTTTGTAGCAAGCTTTGCAATTTGCTTCTAGGCGAGGTGATCCATCTTTTTTATTGCGACCTGTGCCATAAAAGAATTCTTTAGTTTCAGGGTAGTACTCATCACAGTGAATACATTGTTTTTCTGTACCGAGTTCAGTTTCGATGCATTTAGCCATCACGCCACCATCCTTTGATTTGCTTTTTTCAGCTCTTCAATAAATTCTTTACCAATAATCAGCCAGTGATTTAGGAAATCAAACCAAAGCAATTCACACGCTTTATTCATTTTTCCATCACGCCAAATCACAATTTGTCTACGTTCTTTTGGCATTTTTGGACTGATACACAGAACAGATCCATCGCTATTTGGCTTTGATTTGTAGCCAAGTACGGTTAAGAACATAGTGAAAACATTAAAGTGGGATTTAGGTATTTTTTTCATGGCTTTCACTGGTAAATTGGGGCTGATGAGCTACTTCATCCGCAGTACCTTTAAAAACAATGAAAGCAATACTTGCTAAACATGCGAAGAGAACAAATGCCATGCAGAAATTACTGATGAAGGCTTTAAATCCGGTTAAAGGGCGCATTTCAGCTTCTGTTGGGTGCTGATATAAGCGCGCAGTGGTTTGGCTTACTACTTTGTTGAAAGTAGGTGTGTTGCTGTGAGATGGGTTTTGACTCATAATCGCCTCGTAAACTTGTAATGTTTATAGGAAGCCCTGACTACTTTGCACGGGAATCAGGGCTTTTTAATGTCTGAAATTAAGCTGCGAATGTTCCAATACGAACAGGATTGTCAGGAAGTAATTCAATAACTTTGGCTTTAAAGTCTTGAATAATTTCATCCAGCAGCAATTCTTCTTTTACGATTTGAATAGAGAAGACAGGTTTTTCATCATTTGTATTGATGATTAGACGAAGAACAATAAGGCGCTCATCCAAGCCAAAGTAAGCCGAATCACGAATTTTAAAATAAGCAGGGGTGAACTCGTTTTTAGAGCGTGCTTCAACTTGCTCAAAACGAGAGCGACTTTCTGATTGGTTTGTCACCGAGTGATCAGCACTAACCGATGAATCGATTTTCATATTGCGAATGGCCGCTAATGCTTGACCGCCACCAATCACATTTCCATCAACATCGGTGATTTCTAATACGCTAACCCAATCTTCAATAAATACAGCAAAATCACGTTGAGATAATTTACGATCTTTAAGTGCATTCAGCTTTGACCAAACAACAGTAGATTCAAGTTTTAAAATAGCAAGGTGGTCGCAATGGCCTTGTAGGTGACCTTGCTCTTCATAATTTAAAACAGCAGTAGCGCTTACTTTTGTGTGGTCAACAAATACAGGTGCATTACCTTCTTGTGCATTCACTACATAAGTTTTGAAGTCTTCAAGTGAAGGTGTATTTAGAGTGCCACGGGCACGATTACGACCATCTTGGTATTTTTCCAAGTCTAAAACTTTATAGTCATCATTGACTGCAATAAGAGCACCACGTGCTAAAAATTCAACTGGTTTTGAAAGTGTAGAGATGGCTTGAGCTTCTGTATTTCCCATTTGGAATGTTCCTATTGGTTGGTTGAAAAAGAAAAGATTGTCGGTGAATTAAGTTCTTTCGAACTCTTTAAACATTTGGCTTGTGTGATTGGCAAAAATAGTGACGCTGCCATCGTTGTTTAAATACATTGGTGTTTCAGAGGTGGTGTCTTCTGAGCGTTTGCCTTTTGCAGTTGGTTCAACATAGGCAAGAGTGTGTGAAATGTTGACTTGGTTTGATTCACCAATACGGGCGATATCAATAGTCACCTGGACTTTTCCTTTTTTTCCATTAGCCACTACGCCTTGAGCAACTTCCGAAATAGCGATCCCAAGTTGTTGGGAGAAATTACCGCCTGATAGGTCGGCGATGAATTGGGGTGCATCAGTTTGTTTGTTTGACATGGTTGTTTCCCGATGATGTTTTGTTGTGTTCGGGATTTATAGTAAACACGATGTGTACTACAGTCAACAAAAATATCAAACATTGTGTTTATTTATTTTGTTTAGTTTTAACAAAAATTAGGCAAAAAAAAGCTACACAATGTGTAGCTGTTTATTTTTATAAGAATTTAAGTTTTCATGGCAGAGGATTTTGCACATTAAATGCATAAGCAACAACACAAAACTCTTGATCAATAATATCTTCAGCAGTTAACACCTCTTCTGGGTATTCCTCCTTGTTTTCACTCACTATTCGAACTCCACCTTTAGGCATCCTGTAAAGGTATTTGAATTTAAAAAGACCGCCGTGACTAATGGCATATATTTTTCCATCAATAATATTTGTTCGACCTAAATCTACAAAAACAGTAGCGCCGTTATTAATTACTGATTTCATTGAGTCACCATGAGCAGTTAAAGCATAGGCATTTTCCGCAGAAACACCATAACTTCTCAATGTAGCTTTACTTAGACGTAATTTACGAGATTGATTCCCTAGGATTTGTGGCAAAGTTCCTGATCCGCAAGATACTAAAAAATCTTTATAGAACGGAACTTCAACTTCGTCATCATCTACATTGGTAGAAGAGTCCCATTCTTCAACCTTTGAGGCATTGATTTGATCGGGACGATCAACACCATTTAGTATCCAATTAGTTGATACACCAAATAAAGCCGATGCTTTTATTGCACCTGCCTTGGATACGCCTCTTTTCTTCCAATTGGTAATAGTCTGTGGGGATTCATCTAGTTTTCTAGCTAGCTCTTCCTGTGAGACATTCCCTGCGGCTTCAAGTAGCCGATCAAGTGAATCAGAATTATTCATTTCTAAGAACCCTTAAGTTTTAATAATTATCAACAAAAGTACACGCTTTGTGTTAAACACCGTGATTGACATAAATACACATAGTGTTTACCATTATTTAAACGTGTTGTTTATTGGTGTAAACGTGGAAATATCCAAAGATAAAGAGGTGATTCAAGCACTCGGAGGTTCTACAAAAATCGCCGTGTTACTTGGCTTTAAAAAACAGCGTGTACAAAACTGGACGGTGCGTGGAATACCGGCTCACGTAAAGCTCAAATATCCACACTTGTTCTTGAACCCAAATATTAATAAAGGTAGCGATTCTGCTGCATAAAAGGTGACTTAAATGAGTCTTGATAAAAAATCTACACATGTTCGTTTATCTCCTGAAATCCATGAGCGAGCTAAAACACTTGCCTCGTTAAAAGGTAAAGATGTTGCCTCTTATTTAGCATTTCTTATCGAAAAAGAAATCGTTGGTGAGTGGCATGTCCTTAATTTACAAGCAAAATCATTCGAGCGCTTGGGATTAACAGGGTTGATACGGGATTTAAGTACAGAGGTATGGGATTCAGAGGGATTGGAAGGGATTCACATTAATTCAGACAAAGAAAAAGCCTGAGGTCAGAACTCAGGCTTTAGTTATTCAATTTAGAGGTGAGTCTTAATGAATATGCCGATTATAACACATGCAATTAAAGGTTCAATTAATCATATTGAAATTGCTCAAATTGTTGATACAGAGCCTCGGAATGTGAAGCTTTCAATTGAGCGTTTAGCTAGTAAGAGTGTAATTCAATTACCGCCATTGGCGAAAGTTGAAAACAAACAATCACTTAGTCCTAATCGTTTTTCTGATGCATACGTTTTTAGTGGTGATCAAGGGAAATTAGACAGCATTACCGTTGTTGCACAACTTTGCCCTCAATTCACGGCGCTATTGGTGAAGCGTTGGTATGAGCTTGAAAGCCAAATTGCCAAGCCTGTAGAGCTTAGTCGAATGGATCTAATTCAATTGGCTTTAGCTGCTGAACAAGAAAACCAGGCGCTCAAAGATCATGTCGCCGTGTTAGAGCCCAAGGCGCAAGTAATGGATGTTATTGCAGACACGGTAAATACATATTCAATTCGAGATTCAGCAAAGACCATAGGCGTTCAAGAATCAAAGCTCATTGATTTTATGTTGAAGAAGCATTGGGTATATCGAGAAAACAGCCGTCACCGACGTTTATGTGCTTATGCGCAACGTGTGGAACAGAAGGTAATGGTAAACAAGGTTTCACAGGTTGTTGCATGCCATGAGGGCGATAAGGTTTTCACTCAAGCTCGTATTACTGCATATGGATTAACAAGATTAACAGCACTCGTTGCTGCTGCGGGGTTATTAAATAAATGAGCCAATTTACTCCTAACAGTTTTCAAGTTCCGAATGCGTTCGTTGATGACGTTCTAAATCAAATTTCAGATGCAGCGTGCAAAATTTATCTTGTTGTGTGCCGTAAAACTCGTGGCTGGAACAAAGAGATGGATTCCATTTCATTAAGCCAGCTAGAGGCAATCACAGGTAAGAGTCGCCCAACTGTAATCAAAGCAAAAAATGAACTAATCAATATTGGTTTGTTGGTTGAAATGCCGAGTACAATTTATGGAAATACATACAAATTAGGTGATGAAACTAACCTTGGTTGGATGATGAAATTTCCTAGTAAAAATATTTTACTAGGTGAAAATACCGATAGTACTAGTAAAAAATCTTTACCACTGCTAGTAAAAATTTTTAACTACGCTAGTAAAGAATCTTTACCACTGCTAGTAAAAATTCTTTACACACAAAAGACACTATCAAAAGACACTATTCAAAATAAAAAAATAAATAAAAAAAGTAAGAGTGCTTCTGAACAACCTAAGGCTGAAAAACCTAAATCAGGACCTTCTGAAAAACCAAGTTCTTTCGATGCAAAACCGATTGAGTTACCAGGGACTGTAAATCGTGATTTGTGGATTCAGTTTGTTGAAATGCGTCAAGCAATGAAAAAACCTCTGACTGAAAACGCCGTGAAGCTGATTCTGAATAAACTTATCGGATTTGGTCCATTTGCAAATCAATCTTTGGAAAACGCAATTATTGGAAATCACCAAGGTGTTTACCAACCAAAACCACAATTTCCTACAAACCAAAACCAACAGCCTGTGGAGCGCCGTCGATTTGGCAACCAAGCAGATCAGAATCAAATGCGCACAGTGGGAGGTCAAGTTTAATGAGCAATATCGATTTATTCAAAAATGCGTTTGCAGTGAATTTCCCAATTGAAGTTGCTCAGTTAGTTTTAAACCGTATCGCTGATCTTCACGGCGCTGAATTTACGAAAAAATATTCAGGTTATGGGGATTCTGAATTAACACAGCTCGCATGCACAGTTTTAAGCGGTCTAAATCACGCTGATATCGCGCGTGGCATCGTTCGAATGAATTCTGAGGAGTGGTGCCCATCATTACCAAAATTCCGCAGTTGGTGCGAACAGGGTGGTGATTGGTGGACTGCTGACATGGCTTGGGCAAAAGCAATGCAGTTTGAGTCAGATCCGCAGACAAAGATTACGACATTGACCAAGCGGGTACTTGATGAAGTTCGACATGTTTTAACCGCGGAGGGTCAAAAATCAGCTCATTTTGCTTTTAAAGATATTTATATGGATTACCTAAATCGAGCAAAAGCAAAAGGCATGACGCAAGAGATGTGGGTAAAACCTAAGTCCTTAAAGCAAATTGATAACAATGAGCGTAATCGTGCTTGTATTCCCTGTCCGACCGAATTGCTAGCAACGGTTGGAAAATCATTTAAACGTGTTGGTGGTGCGGTATGAACAATAAAAACCTTTTCCGGATCTGCATCATCGCCTTGATCGCATTGTGCGCCGTGATGAATGAGCCTGAAAGTTCTAATTTTGCTTTGAAATATATTGGTGGTGCAGCATGAACTTAATTCAAGAATTAGGCATTGAGAAGTGCCGTGCGATTGTTGATGGTGCGCCTGATGGGGCAAATGAGTATTCGGTTTGGGCATCACTTTCTTACTACAAAACAGTTGGTGAACGTTGTGAGCTATGGAAACAACATTACAAATGGTGGACACCTGTTTTGTATAACTCGTACATGAAGCAACACAGAAGATCATTGGATGACCTCCGCACCTCCATTGCCAACCACGGTACCGACAATCTCTCCCACTTCACTGATAACTGCAGCGATATCCGTAATCACGTTAGCCCTTTGACGCAGGTGATTGAGCGATGAGTGAACATGAGAAGTGGTTTGAAAGCCTGAATGAAAATGGGAAAACAGTTTACTTCCTTGGTAATGAGCACAAGGTTTCAAAAATGGCTTGGGATTTTCAACAAGCCGAGATTGATCATCTTGAAACAATGAATCAGCGCTATATCGGGAAGATGCAGGAACAACAGGATCAAGTCGCAGATCTCAAAGCTCAACTGACCAACATGGAGCAGTGTTATATCGGGATCAAGCAAGAACACAATGAATTAATTGCATTCAACACAGGAATTGATCGTAAGCAGAAAGTTGCTGAAAAAACGGCTGAAAAGTACAAATTTAAAGTTTCAATGATTGCTGATCTATTACGTGATTGCCGTGATCAGGATATGACGTTGAAAGCCATCAAAACAGTAATCGATCGGGTGGGTGAGCATGGGTAATAAAGATCAAGTAACTGAAATAGATTTGAGAATGCCTCAGTTCCGTGACGCAAAGCTTGAAGACCTTGAATTCGATGGATCGGGTGAAGTTGTTCGTAAGGATCGTTATGAAAAATCCATGAGAAGGATTCAAGGAAAGCTTCATGGTGTGAATGGATTATCTGTAAGAAGCACATGGACATGTGATCAAGTAGTTGAGGCAGTGAATCAACTTCTGCGCTTTAAACAATTGGTTATAGCACTCAACACTTTACCCGCTGATGCTGAATTTTATCACTTTGATAACGATGTTTATGTGAAAGATATAGATCAAGAACATCTACAGATTGCTATGGGTGAGCCGAAAAAGAGTCATCTTATTAATCACATGACTTGTGAGGATGATGGTATTTGGGAGGAGAATTCAGGATTTATTGAATACATAAATCATTTAATCAGCATTGATGATATGAAAAAGGAAATTACTGAGTTTGGGCGAGGCAATCATGACTGAAAATACAATACAAAATGAACGCAAAGCATTTGAAGCATTCTTTAAGGCTCAGTCATTCTACTCACAGCAAAGATACATGCACGGTGATCGAATCTTTGATTTTGATGTGGGTGTTGGATATCGCAACTTAACTGTTCAGATCGCTTATGTGTGTTGGTGCAAAGGTGATAAGGAGTTTGTACTTTGAAAATCCTTATCGGCATCGATACAGGAGTTCACACAGGATTCGCCGTGGCATTCGATCATGGCGAAGGTGGTGTGCTTCAAAAGGTAGAAAGCCTCAGTATTACTCAAGCCATGCAATGTGTTTTGGAATATGAAGATGAGCATGATCTTAACGACATCATGCTTTATATCGAAGATGCACGTAAACGCACTTGGTTTACAGGTGGTCGTGAAAAGGCTCAAGGTGTTGGGTCGGTGAAACGTGATGCGCAGATTTGGGAAGATTGGTGTAAAGAGCAGGGTATTAATCACAAGATGATTCACCCAGCTGCAAACGCAACAAAAAAGAAGGCAATAGATTTTACACGCATGACTGGTTGGACTGGTCGAACGAATGAGCATGCGCGTGATGCGGCTATGTTGGTATTTAAACGTTATTGGAAGGCTTAGGGGATTATTGATGAATGCAGTAGCTGAAAAATTTGAACAATTCGAGTGGTTGACGAAAGGCATTACAGCAAAGTCGCCTCAGTTTGGTGACGAAGGGCATAGCACAGGAGTAAAGCCATTGGATTATCAGGATCGCTTAGGTGCTATTGCAAGCATGGAAACCCAATTAGAAAAGTCAGTGACTTCACTCATTATTTATGGTGAACACGCCAAAAGTGACTATGAATATATCCGAAATCATTTAGCTAAAATTATGATGAATGGGGCGGTTGAGGATAAGAAACGCGAGCCTGAACATATCGCCATTTATCATTTATCTTGGTTGATAGCTCGTATGGTAATTGACTTCTCAATTAATCCAGAGCTTGAGGGCAATTTTACTCCACAAGGTCGTTTGTATTACGCAGGTATAAAATTATTTCAAATGCCAGTAAACGCCTATCGTCAAACATGGAAGCAATATGAAAACTTGATGGTTATTGCTTTAGAGACATCTATTAAATGTGCTTCAGAGGCAGTAGAAAAATACCGTAAGGAAACTCATAAAGAAGTAAAAAATTAAAGTTAGCAATATTCTGCTAACTAAGGTATAGTTTTTATATACTGGTCGTATTACGGTTTGACCACACAGTTTAAAGTTACATTTTATATACCCATTTCCAAAGAGTGGGTATTTTTTTGCTCATAGAAAAGGTGGGCTTTTTTTGTTAATTGATTTCACACTTTAAGTGGAATAGTTGTATTAATAGTAAAATTAAAATGATTTAATAAAATTTATTTATATTCATGACTCTTAATCCTGCTAAGGCAGAGGCAGTCATTTTTGAATGGACAGGCAAGAAAGATTACAGCCAACACATTCACACATTCCATGTTTACTTGGAGTCGGGGCACTCGCTGAACGGTGAAGTGAATGATGATGGAAAGAACAAAATTCTAAACGCAATCAATTATGTGTAGTAGGCAGAGTTAACTATGAACCCAGAAAAACTATTAGAGCAACTTGAGTCGACTGCAAACTTTATGCGAGGCATGTGCTTTGATCCACGTATACCAAACGATACGAAAGAAGCACTTCAAGACCGCGCACAAGAAATTGATGAAGTCGTTCAAAAACATTTAGATACATAAGGGACGGTGGTCGCCGTGAGTGAAGAAGATCAAGAAAAGCTGAATGCATTTAAGCGTGACTTACATAGAGATATAACCAGCCGTAAGCGATTGCTTGAGGCTGAGACAGGTTTGGTAATTCAGGATGTTGATTTGGTGTTTGTAGATGTTTCGTCAATAGATCAGCCACATCACTTACTCAGTGAAATCAAAGTAACCGTATGGAAGGAATAAGCCAATGAGTTGTACCTCATGTGAAGAACGTGGAAAGAAAATAAAGGATATGTATGACAAATCAATGCAATCAATCTCAAGTGCAATTGCTCGACTTAGTGGGCGAGTTAGTCAAACAGAACAGTCAAGTGATTCAACAGAACAATCAGCTGATCAATCACTTAGTAGTGCAGAGCAACCAGATCAACGAGTTGTTGTTAATACTCGAAGATCAGGAAGAAGCAAGCGGTCATGAGTATTTGGATGGTTAGATATGGCATCAATTATTAGTAGAGCCGAAGCTGATAAGCGTCGAGCGATGTTACGAGACCTTAATACCTTTCATTGTGCGAATGATGGTAGAGGCGGTAGACATGTATATGTAAATGGGAATCGTATTAACATGGTGAAGTGGGCTAATGTGGAGCAGGGTTTGGTTTGCTTTATGCCTCATCGTCGTTTAACCAAGAAAGATAGACGTAAGGGTGAAAAATATACGCGCTTATTGCGTGGTAATGTCACAGTTGAGTTTGTTAAAAATGAAACTTCAAAGACTTCAACCTAGACTTCAAGTGGTTAAACCAAAGCAATCAATGGAACCAAAGAAGAATTGGGGTTCAGGTCGTGGTGGTCGACCTTGGCGACGATTGAAAGCAAAGATTCACCTCCGTGATTTATACACCTGCAAACATTGTGGCTTGGTCACAATGAGCCTTGAGCTTGATCACATTATTAATATTGCTCAAGGCGGTACCGATGATGAATCAAACTTACAGAGCTTGTGTCCGCCGTGCCATCTAAAGAAAACCATTACAGAAAGTCAAATGTAATTGATAATTATTATCAATTGATTGCGTAGGGAGGGGGGAGGCAAAAAGTTCAAAAGCTCAAGCCCACGGACACCACCCTCCATCTCACGTATAAAAAAATTTCCTTTTTTAGCAAATGTTAAAGCGAAATGTTAAAGGTATTGTTATGGCATTAACTCCAAAAATGAGAAAATTTGCTCATGCTGTAGTTGATGGTATGAGCAATAAAGATTCTGCAATTACAGCAGGTTATGAAGAAAAAACAGCATCACAGGCGGGCACAAGACTTGCTAAAAATCCTGAAATATTGGCATATATTGAAAAGTTAAAGGCTGATAAAAAGTTAAAGCAAGGCGGTGAAAAGTTAAAGGTTGAAGTTAAAGCTGAGATTGTTGAAGTTCAGGTTGCTGAACCGAGACATGAGCAACCGAGAAGTGAATTTATAGGTCGTGATGAAATCGCTATTGGTTCACATGAAGATCCGCTTGAATACTTAAAGTCTGTCTGGATGGATAAAGGGCAAGATGAAGAATTAAGAGTTGCATGTGCAAAAGCTGCCTTGCCTTATGTGCACGGTAAAGTTGCAGATAAGGGCAAAAAACAAACCAAGGCTGAAGAAGCCCAAAATGCTGCCAAAGGTGGCGGTAAGTTTGGAACACTTGGATCCCAATTGAGAAGTTGAAACTATGTCAGCAATGCTCCCAGAATGGACGACCGCTCGCCCAGACTGGGAGGAGCGTATTGTTGCAAAACAATCGTTAATGCCATGTGAACCACTTTTTCCTGAAGTGGCACGAATCGCATTAAGAATTTTTAATGAATTGATTTTGGTCGATGTGATGGATAGCCCAAAAATGGGTGAAGTTACATTGCCATGGGTATTAGATTTCGTTGCAGCTATTTTTGGTGCTTATGATCCAGTAGAAAAGAAGCGCTTAATTCGTGAATTCTTTTTACTGATCTCTAAAAAAAACACTAAATCTACGATTGCTGCGGGAATAATGATGGTGGCTCTGATCTTAAATGATCGGTTGTCAGCTGAATTAATTATTCTCGCACCAACAAAAGAAGTTGCTGACAATTCATTTAATCCAATTCGTGACTTTATTGCAGCAGATCCTGAGCTTCAGGAGATGTTTAACGTATCCGAGCATACAAAAACAGTTACAAACCTCGGTACTAATGCCACTTTGAAAGTGATTGCAGCAGAAAGCAATGCTGCTGCAGGTAAAAAAGCTTCAATTATTCTCATCGATGAGGTTTGGCTTTTTGGTAAGCGTTCAAATGCTGAATCAATGTTTCGTGAGGCAAAAGGTGGTTTAGCATCTCGACCTGAAGGATGTGTAATTTATCTTTCAACCATGTCAGATGAAGTGCCTTGCGGTGTGTTTAAGCAACTTCTAGATTATGCTCGCGATGTTCGTGATGGAATCAAAATAGACAAAGGATTCTTACCTTTAATCTATGAATTTCCGAAAAAGCTAATAGAAGCAGGTGAACACCTCAAAACTGAAAACTTCTACATCACAAATCCAAACCTTGGCGCTTCAGTTGACCTCGATTATTTGATTTCTGAGTTCAATAAAGTTCGAGATGCTGGTGAAGAATCGTTAAGAGACTTCTTGGCCAAGCATTTAAATGTCGAAATTGGCATGAATTTAAGGGCGAACCGTTGGGCAGGTGCTGAATATTGGCTGCAACAATCTAAAGAATTCACATTATCCAAATTAATTGATCAATCAGATGTGATCACTGCAGGTATTGATGGTGGCGGTCTTGATGATTTACTCGGGTTTGCAGTACTTGGTCGGCATGCAAAAAGCCGTAAATGGTGGCTTTGGAATCATGCTTGGTGCATACGAATTGCTTTAGAGCGACGAAAAGAGAATGCACCCAAGTATTTAGACTTCGAAAAAGAAAAAAGCTTAACAATTGTAGATTCAGTGGGACCTGATATTGATGAACTTGCACAATTTGCAAAGCAAGTTTATGACTCGGGCAAGCTCGATAAGATTGGCTTGGATCCTTTGGGGCTTGGCGGTCTTTTAGATGGCTTGCTTGCTGTTGGTATCCCACAAGAGCAGATGATTGCAGTTGCACAGGGCTACAAGCTTGCTGGGTACATTCAAACCACTGAGCGGAAATTAGCAGAAGGCAATTTGTATCATGCAGGGCAAGAATTAATGACCTGGTGTGCCGGTAATGCTCGAATAGTAATGAAGGGCAAGGGCATGATGATTTCAAAGCAGGAATCAGGTACCGCAAAAATTGATCCATTAATTGCGACATTTAATGCTGTGGCTTTGATGAGTTTAAACCCTGAACCTATAAATAAAGATTACGAAATACATTTCATATAACCGCCTTAATTGGCGGTTTTTACATTTTGAGGAGAGCCTTATGTCCGCTCTACATAAAACCTTTGGCTCTGTCGAAATTAAGAGCCTTGATGAGCAAAAGCGAACCTTTAAAGGGGTTGCAAGCACACCAAAACAGGATCGCGCCAAGGATGTGATGGTGCCAAAAGGCGCAGATTTTAATCTGCCTATGCCATTACTTTTTCACCATGACCCGCGTTCAGCCATCGGACATGTCACAAGTGCCAAAGTTACAGAAAATGGGATTGAGGTTGAGATTCATATTCCTGAGATTGAGGAAGATGGCGACCTAAAACGCGAAGTGGATAAAGCATATCAATCATTGAAGTACAAATTAGTTAAAGGTTTATCTGTGGGTTTTATCCCGAATTGGGATGAAGCAGAAATGATTAAAGGTGGTGGCATCCAGTTCAACTCATGGGAATGGTACGAACTTTCGTTAGTCACCATTCCGTGTAACCGCGAATCAGAAACAGAATTTTCAAAAGCATTTGAGGAACACAAAGCCGCGTTGGGTGAAAAACCTCAGACCGTTCCAGATGGCGATTCATCTGAACAAAAACATGTTGTAGTCAAATTAAATAGCCCAACAAAGGGTGGAGTGAAATTGGTATGAATAAATATTTAAAACAGTTGCTTGATGCGTTGGCTAAAAAAAACTTAGAGCTTCAAGGTCACATCACAAAGTCTTTAGATGGCGGGTCTACGCCGGATGAAGAAACCGAAGCATCGATTCAATCCGTTGAAAAAGAAATCGAAGCGATTGAAAAAAATATCGAACGGGTCAAAAAGCAAATTGAAGCTGCAAAGCATGCAGAAGAAACAGGTATTGAGCCCAATGGCGAAAATGAAGGTGGTGCAAAAGACCAAGGTGGCAAGAAAGAAAAGTCAGTAATTACCACTGAATCAAATTTACCAAAGGGTATTGGTTTTACACAATTTGTTCGTGCGAAAATGCTGGCATGCCATGTGCAAAAGCAGGGTAACTTATTAACAGTTGTTGATGCTGCCAAGCAATTAGGATTTGGTCAAGACACTGTTCAATACATTGAAAAAGCGGTTTTAGGAACAACAACTGATGCTGGTTTTGCTGCACCACTTGTTCAGCAAGATACATACAAAGGCGATTTTCTAGAATTGCTTCGCAATGCAACAATTTTTGATAAGTTAAGTGGTTATCGTACTGTTCCATTTAATGTGAAAATTAATGGTCAAGCTTCTGGTGGTACAGCATCTTGGGTGGGTGAAGGTGCTAAAAAACCATTAACTAATCCAACCTTTGATAGCGTTGAAATCAAAGAGCATAAATTAGCTGCTATCACTGTTTATACCCAAGAATTGCTTCGTCGATCAGATCCAGCAGTAGATCAGTTGGTGTTAAATGACTTAATTTCGGCTTCAAAAGAGTTGATTGATGCAACATTCCTTGGAACTCAGGCTCAAACTGATGTAACTCCTGCAGGTATTTTAAATGGGGTTGTAGCTGTACCTTCTACGGGCATAACGGCTGAAGCATATGAAACCGACTTAATGACATTAATTACAAAGTTTGTTGAAGCAAACTTGAGTACTGACAATGCATATTGGTTAATGAGCGAAACACGAGCAATGCAGCTTGCTTTACTACGAGATGCTTTGGGCAGTACTTACTTTGCAGGTATGAGTTTTGCTGGTGCAGCACGATCTTTACTGGGCATTCCAGTCATTACTTCGCAAGCAGTTAGTGATCGAATTGAACTTGTGAAAATGAATGAAATCCTTGTTGCTCAAGATGGTGGTGTAGAGGTTGCATATAGTGACCAAGCCACTTTGACTGATGGGGTAACCACTCACAACTTATGGCAAGAAAACAAATTTGCTATTCGTGTAGAGAAATTCATCACATGGGCAAAGCGCCGCCCAATTGCAGCAGCTTATATTCAATACACTTAATTCAATATTTCATTTAGTTAAAATAGCTCCTTTATTGGGGCTGTTTTTATATCTAAGCATCACAATTGTTTAGCTATGAGAACAGTCTATGAAAATTAAATATGTAAAACAGGCACCTCAGGGAATGCCTGGTGATATTGCAGAAGCTCCAGATCTGCAGGCAAAAATTCTAATTAAATTGAAGTTTGCAGAGCCTATGGATGGTGAATCATCAATTGAATTCCTGAAAAATTTAAATGGCACACCGGTTGTCGATAATTTTGGTCATTTGGTTGAGCTTAATAAAATCTGTGTTGATTCAGAGGTTGCTACCAAGGAATCGGTTCAGGATATACAACCAATTAAACCCAAGCAAAAACGTGTAAGTAAAGCAAAATAAGGCGGTAAATAATGGGCATTTTTGGCAATTTATTTAAGAAAAAATCGCTTCAAGGTGTTCATTCAGGTGGTGGATGGCACTCGATGTTTGTGCATGAGCCATATTCTGGTGCATGGCAAAAGAACGATGAATTAACTCGTGAGGATGTTACGGCACATCATGCTGTTTTTGCTTGTGTCTCTCTAATTTCTCAAGATATTGGAAAGATGCCGATTCAATTAAAGAAACGTGAAAAAGGGGTTTTAGTGAATGCTGAAATTCCTAGTAAATTTCGAGTTTTAAAAAAACCTAACCGTTTTCAGATTTGGCAACAGTTTAGTGAAAACTGGACTACTTCACTTTTGCTTCGTGGGAATACTTATGTTTTGAAGCGCCGTGATATTTTTGGTGAAGTTACAGAGTTAGTCATCTTAAATCCAGATATGTGTAAGCCTTTAATTGATGATAAAGGGAATGTATTTTACCAACTGGGCAATGATCGTTTAACACAGACAGAATCAGTAACAATACCAGCTTCTGAAATAATCCATGACCGTATTAACTGCTTTTACCATCCATTGGTTGGTTTAACTCCAATTATGGCGTGCTCATTAGCAGCAGGTCAGGGGATTGAGATACAAAAGCATTCACGCAATCTTTTCAAAAATAATAGTCGACCATCTGGTGTGTTAACTGCCCCTGGTCCAATTTCGAAAGAAAAAGCAGAGGCTGCACAGGCGAACTGGAATGCGAATTATTCGGGTAACAATGTGGGAAAAACTGCCATTCTTGGTGATGGCCTGACATTTAGCGCAATTACTGTAAATGCGGCAGATGCTCAACTCATTGAGCAATTAAAAATGACTGCTGAAATTATTTGTTCGGTTTTTCATGTTCCATTGTTTAAAGTTGGGTTGGGGTCAATACCAGCAGGTAAGGTTTCAGATTTAAATGAAATTTACTATTCTGATTGTTTGCAAAGCCCAATCGAAGCGCGTGAAAATCTATTGGATGATGGATTGGATTTGAATGTGAGTGGTGTTGAAGCCTTTCTGGACATCAATGTTTTGATTCGCATGGATTCAACGTCACAAATGGCGCGCTTAAAAGAGGGTGTAGGTGCTGGAATCATGAAGCCGAACGAGGCGCGTGAACAGATTGGGTTACTACCTGTTGTAGGCGGAGATACAGTCTATCTTCAACAGCAAAATTTTTCGCTGGAAGCATTATCTAAGCGTGATCAGAAAGAGGATCCATTTAGCACTGGTGCCAGTTCAAAACCACCAGAATTACCATCTAAAAATGATGCTGAAAAAGCATTCTTAGATGTTTATCGTGGTGTATTTGACCTAAGAAAGCAGTATAAAAAGGGGGAAATGGTGACTCGAAATGGATCTCTTTGGTACTGTAAATCGGATTATCAGGGCGAATTTAATCATGAAAGTTTTAAACTTTGTGCGAAAGAATGGGGTGATTCATGAGTATTGTTACCCTTGATGAGGTTAAAGAACATTTGCGCTATGACAGCGACGACAATGACCCAAACCTAAGTATTTATATTAAAGCCGCTGAAAATGCGGTTTTAACTTATGTGACAGATACATTTGAAAATAATGAGTACCCTGATGTTTTTAAACAATCTGTTTTATTAATGGTGGGCATGTTTGATACAGATCGGGAGCCAAACAAAGAATCAGTGATAACAGATAATTATTTGCCTGCACCTGTACGTGCTCTGCTTTATCCATATCGTACTCCAACTGTTATTTAGGTGATTTATGAATTCTCTTGCTAATGAGCTTCGCCACCGTATTACAGTACAAGTTATGGGACCCAATCGGGATGAGGATAATTATCCAATTGAACCCATTTGGACTGAATATAAAAAACTATGGGCCAAAGTAACGCACTTATCAGGCAAAGATTTAATTGCCGCTCAAGCGAATCAATCTAAAGTCGTTGCACGTTTAAAGATGCGGTACCGCGAAGACATAACCACTGAAATGCGCATTATCTACAAAGATAAAGTTTATGGCATTGATAGTCAGGCATTGGAGGATGCCAATACAGGCTATGAGTATGTCACCTTTTTATTATCGCAAGGCACTGAGCACGTTTAGGTGGATTTATGTCGGTAGAATTTAGAATGACAGGCATGGATCAGTTTAAGCAGAAAATGGATAGGCTTCGTAATCCAAAAAAAGCCAAGTCGATTGCACGCAAAGCAGCACGCCAAGCAATGAATATTGTCCGTGATGCAGCGCGAGTGAATGCCAAGACGATTGATGATCCTGAAACAGCAGAAAAGATCTTTAAAAATATTTCTGTTGCCGCAGGTAGGTCGCGCGATTCAAATGTAATTGTAATGCGGGTTGGTGTTCGTGGTGGTGCGTCATTTTCAAATAAAAATCCGCCTAAATTAAGTGGCGGTGATACACGACATTGGCGTTGGGTTGAGTTTGGTTCTGCTAACAATATTGCAGTGCCATTTATGCGTCCTGCATTGGCTCGAAACATCCAACAAGTTACTGATAAGTTTGCTCAGGTCTTTAATACTGAAATTGATAAGGAATTAGCTTGATGACAGTTGAAATTTCAAGAGCGCTTAAAGCTGATTCAGTCTTAGGTCTACAACTTGGTGGGCGTATTTTTCCAAATACAGCTCCACTAAAAACGCCTGTTCCATATCTTGTATTTCAGGGCATTGGTTCTGATCCAGAGCACACCTTGGATTGTGGTGCTGTAAATGAAAACAATCAGTATCAGTTGGTCGTCTGGCACAACAATATTAAAGAAGCCGAAGCCGTTCGTTTACGAGCGATTAAAGTTTTGGAAAATGCAGGATTTTTTTACCAGGGCAAGCATCCTGATAGTGAAGATACTGAAACGAAGTTGTATGGCCGAGGTTGGGATATGAGCTTTTGGTCAGACTTTTGAATTACTAATTAAACATTTTTACATGCCACCGAAAGGTGGTTTTTTTATGCCAAAAAATTGAGGAGTAGCTACTCATGGCGAAAAAAGGCGTTTTATCTAATGGTACCGATGTATGGATTGTCCACGGCACAGTACCTATTCTAACCAAAATGGGCTGTATTAAAGCTTTAGTACTTGGGGATGATAGTGCGACAGAAGTTGATACAACCTGTTTGCAAGAAACGAGTACCAAAACTTCTGAATATGGCTTGAGTACTCCAGGTGAAGGTTCAATTCAAATTGATACAGATCCTAAAAACCTATCGCACATGACATTACTTAAATTAGCTGCAGGAAAAGATGAAGTTAAGGTTTGTGTTGGTTGGTCTGATGGTATTGCTGAACCTACATTGGTAACAGGTGAGATTGACTTACCAGAAACACGTACGTGGTCGTATTTTACAGCAATTTTACGTAAAGGTTCACCAGTGTTTGCTGTTGACGCAATGGTCAATCATACAATTCCTATGAAACGCCAAACTGAAGTAATTGAAGAATTTAAGGTGGGATAATGGCTAAATTAACTTTAAAAACTACCAGGAAACAATTGGGTATTGGCACTTTTGTTGAAAAAACAATTAAGTTTCGTGGTGCTGATGGTCAAGAGTTTGAGGGTGAAATCTTTATTAAGATTGTGCCTCACGATGATATTGCTCACGCAACAGATGTGTGGGGTATTGAAAAATCAAAGCTAACCATGGATCACTTGCGTAAAGGCATGTTATTTCAATTGGTTTATGAGGATGAAAAGTCAAAATTTTTCCACAAAATAACCGATACAGGAACAGTCTCAACCGAGGTTATTGATGCAATGTATCGTGCAGCAGATGAGGTTTTAGATTTTGCGGGAAAGAATTGGGTCTCAGCCCAGACAACGAGTTCTGGTGTGAGCTCGTCATCAACGGAATCGGAGGAAGAACAATAGCAGAGGCTCAAGCTAATATTTCTTATCCTGAGTTGAGTGTTTGGAGGGCCTACCGTCAAAAGTATGGTTCTTTATTTCTTGGCAGAAGATTAGAGCAGGTTGTAGGACGACTTCATGCTGATTATGTTGCTCTAACAATCCGAAAGGATGTTGATGTGTACGACTTTATGTTACATGAAGTTGCGCCAGAAACCTCTTTTGAAGAAGAACGAACGAAAGCGATACAAAAGAAATCAATCTAGTTTGGTTTCTTTTTATCTAAAAAATAGATGATAATTATCTACTTTCTTTTGATAGGGTGAGTGTGAAAGTTTGAGAATGTAAAGAAAACATTTTCATTCATATTTAATGTCTCAAATACTCGCTGTAATGCAGGTAGCTTAGAAAACCACCTTTGAGTGGTTTTTTTATCCGTAAATTAGTATCTTGTTCTAAATTTAATACTTGGGGTGGGGTATGTGGATAGTAGTGTTCGTTTTAGTATTGTGCGCCTTGACAGTATTTATTATATCGAAAAATAAGCAAAATAATGTTGTGTCAGGAAACATAAACAATAACTATAACTTCAATATTGTGGGTGAAGCTGCTTATCAAAATAACTTAAAAACAATTGCGGGACCTAAAAAAGAATCATCTAAGTTTCATCAATGCACAGCAAAAGTAACATCAGAACCAACAAATAAATTTGATAAAAATGCTGTAAAGGTAGAAATTAATGGTCTTTTAGTTGGTTACTTATCTAAGAGTGATGCTCAAGGCTGTGCAGGAAGAAATATTAATAAGTCTATACCTGCTGTTATTGATGGTGGCTGGGATGATGGAGATAGTGTTGGTCAATATGGTGTAAAACTAGCAATTAATAATGTAAGGGAGCTAATTTAATGAAAAATTTATTATTCATTTTTACATTAATGTTGGTCTCAAACTCTTGGGCTCTGGATACTGATCAACATCAGAAAGTATGTGAGAGTCTTTCTGTGTTTGCAAAATCCGCAATGAATGCAAGACAAAGAGGTATTGATAAAGAGCGTATGTTGCAATTGATTGATAATGATAAAGAGCCCGCAAAGCGCCTTGAGGAAGCTATTATTCATGAGGTTTTTAGACACCCAAAGCAATTTCAAGATGAATTATTGGATTCCACTGCAGAGCAGTATGCAAAACACTATTATCAGATTTGCATGAGTAAATAAACTAAATAATCAAGACCGCCGAAAGGCGGTTTTTTAATGCCTAAGGAAAAGCATATGGCATCAAAACTCGGCAGCTTAACACTTGATTTGATTGCAAGAATTGGCAACTTTGTCGGCCCAATTCAGCAAGCTGAGAATCAATCAAATACTAGTTTTGGGAATATGAGAAATCATATTAATAATTATGGCACCGCTGTAGTTGCTGCTGCAGGTGCTGCAGCATTGGGGTTGGCAGCGCTAACTTCTGAGTATATTGACCAAGCGACTGAACTTGAACGTATGGCATTTCGAAGTAATGCAACCACTCAAGAATTTCAAAAATTAGCAGCAGGTGCTGCAGCTTATGGTGTTGAGCAAGAGCAACTTGCAGATCAGCTAAAGGATTTTAATGAAAAATTAGGTGAATTAACCACACTTGGTAGTGGTGCAGGAATTGATTTTTTTGAACAAATTGCAATGAAAACAGAAGGTGGTGCTCAGGGTGCGAAAAAGCTAATTTTGCAAATGCAAAAACTCTCAGGCCCTCAAGCATTACAACTTTACATTGATAAACTAGAAGAAGCGGGTGTAAGTCATCAACAAATGTCTTTTTATTTGGAGAGTATGGGGTCTGATTTAACAAATCTGATTCCCTTGTTTGCAAATGGTGGGGAGGCAGCAAAAATTTATGGTGATGCAGCAGAGCGAGCTGGCATCATCATGTCTGATAACACGATTCAGCAAACCAAAATTTTAAAAGAGCAGGTTTATTTACTTGATTTGCAAATGCAGGGTGCAAAAAATCAACTTATGCAGGCAGTTATCCCTGCTTTTGTTGATATTTCGGAAGCTTTTTTTGGTGGGTCAGAACAGGGTCAGCAATTTACTAATGTTGCTGAAGGTGTTGCAAAAACTCTCAAAGGATTGGCTGCGATAGCAATTGGTGCAGTTACAGCATTCAAGCTAGTTGGTAAAACACTAGGTGGGTTGGCTGCAATTGGTGGTGCAGTCTACGACAAAATGGATTGGTATGAGATGAATCCACTTGGCATTGTTAAGGCTGCTTATGAGGCTAGAGTTGAGATTGGAAATCTCACACAAGATATCAAGGCGGATCTACATTCAACAGTCATGGATTCAGCAGACAGATTAAATAATTTATGGGACTCATCAGCATCAAATGCAGCAAAAAAATTAGTAGAAATCAGGTCAGCGACAAGTGGTGTGGTATCTGGCTTGGATGATCTTGTCAAAAAGAAAGAAGATGAGGCGGAGGCAGAGAAGAAAGTTGCATCAGCGGCAAAAGCAACAGCTGAAGCAAAATATAAATATACGCAAAAAGAGTTAGAGATGCTTCAGCGTGTATCTGATTTAGCTGCAAAAAATGACTTGAATGGCATTGGTGCAAAATATGGATTGCCAAAAAATATGTTGGCGGCGCTAATGGCACAGGAGTCAAAAGGCTATAAAGATGCTTTGAGTCCAACAGGTGCGATTGGGTATTTTCAAACTACTGAAGATTACCGGAAGGATAATAAGATCAGCATTGCTGATTCCAAAAACCTGCCTGTTATTGCTGATGTTGTGGCAAAAAATCTTGCAATTGCTTATGAAAAGCTAGGTAGTTGGGAGGCGGCAATTCGATCCCATAACGCAGGTGTAACAGGGTCGGAGTTATTTGGTAGGGTCGGCAGAGTGAATGGATCAGACTTGAGAAACAAAGAGGTAAGAGAGTTTGCACCTCGTGTTGACAAGTGGTTTGTTGGTTTAAATGGTTCTGATGATGCTAATTCAGGATTTATTAGTGGTGGTGCTGTTGATGGTTTGAAAGCTCGTCAAGAGTATAATGATGCCATACTTGCTCTTGATGAGAAATTAAAGGAGCTTCAAAAACAAGTAAGTGTTAAATATCAGACAGAGCTTGAGGCTATTGAAGCTGAAAATTCAGCATCTCTGAAGGAAATTCAGTCTGCATTTATTTCTGATGAAACGAATAGAAATAAATACATTGAGTTACAAAGAATTGTCTATGAAAAAGATGTTGCCGAATTTAAAAAAGTTGAAAAGCAAAAGCAATTCGAGCAAATCAATTCTTTGAAGTCGATGCAAGATCAGATCAAAGCACTTGGAATAAATTCAAATGATATTTTTGCTAAAGCAACAATGTCACCATCAGATTATTCAAATTGGTCTCTTAAAAACGATCGTGATAATTCACAATTAGCTTTACGTGATCAGCTAATATCAACTGAACAGGACATCAAAACAAGTGATGTTTATACAAATGATGATGATCGTTATCAAGCTTTGTTGGATGCACATCAAGAGTATCTGTATGCAAAGAATGCTTTAGATATTCAATATAATGAACAAGTTAATGATTTGGCTAAATCTCAACAGCAAGAGCAATTAAGTCTATTGAGCGGCATTCTCTCTAACGCGCAAACAACATTTTCACAACTTACGCAGTCTGCAAAAGATGGCGCAGGTGAACAATCTGCAATGTATCGCACGATGTTTGCATTACAGCAAGGTTTTTCAATTGCTTCCTCTATTCTTGCCGCACATACCGCATACACTCAGGCATTTGCTGATCCAAGCGCAATGACATTACCTCAAAAAATTGCAGGGGGGATGACCGTAATGGCGGCTTTAATGCCAGCACTTGCAACCATCTCATCTGTAAGTCTTCAAGGTATGGCACACGACGGTATTGATAATGTACCGAAAGAAGGAACATGGCTTTTAGATAAGGGTGAACGTGTTGTTGATAGTCGAACCAATGCTGATTTAAAGAACTATCTTTCAAATAGCAAACAACAAGGTGCTCAGATCGTTATTAACAACAACGCATCAACGAAAGTTTCAGCAACGCAGGGCACTGACGGCAAAACCTACATCACAATTGATGAAGTCGAAGGATTTATCAATAATTCACTACAAAACCCTAATAGTTCAATGTCCAAAGGCATTAGTCGAGGTTTTAATACTCAACGGAGACGGTAATGAATAAACTCGCTTACTGTGTTCAGCAGTCGGGCTATACAGTTACGCATGGCAATAATGTGATTGTGCAAGAATTGGAGGGTGGACCATCTCGTTATCGAAAAAGTCGAAAACGTAATTCGCATATTGTCAGTGTGAATTTCACTGTTAAAAAAGAAGGCTACGATTATCTCGTAGCTTTTTTTAATGTCTGGGCGATGAATCCTGCAATGCCATTTTTAGCCATGCTGATTATTGATGATGCTGAACTTGCTGAATATAAATGTGCTTTTCGTTCTGAGTTTCGCCTTGATTCAAAAGATGGACCAATCTTTAAGGTGTCCACAACTTTTGAAGTTCAAGCGAAGTTACGCAATATTGATAATGACTTACTGCTTGTGTTGCTTGGAAATAATCATCTATTAGATCGCTACATCAGTATTGAGAAAATCCCGAATATCTGGTTGCCAAATGCGGTGGGCGTATGAGCGATTTAGTTTCATTTTTCTTAGATGCAACAGGTGATATTGCTGATTTGCATGTGATTGAAATTTCACACCCTGACTTCACAAAAGTATTCAGATTTGTGAATAGTGATGAAGAGGGTATTTCAGTTAAGCATGAAGATGGTATTGAATACTTTTATGAATATGCTGCATTTCGTGTTGATCGATCAAATGTCACTGCTGACTTAGATCAAGCAGTAAGTATCACTTTTAATGATTACGATGATGAGCTTAAAAATGCGGTCAATCAATCTGACTACCTGAGACCCGCAACATTTAAGTATCGGATCTATCGTGATGATGATCTTAATTACCCAATGATTACGCTTGAAACGCTGAAAATTACAGATGTGAATAGTGATGATTATGGTGTTGTAACCTTTGATGCTAAAGCAGAAGAACTCAATACTGTGGGGACAGGCGAGCGTTACACACGTGAAAACTGTCCCTGTTTGAGAGGTGTCTAATGAATCTTGAAAGCTTATTGTCACGCACACATAAACCAAATTACGGATGTAGTGAGTTTGCTTGTGAAGCGTGGAAGATGGTTACCGGGGAAGATTTAGCGAAGCGCATGCGAAAGCATTTAAAAAAAGGCAATGGCTTTAAAGAAATCACTGAGCCAATCAGCCCCTGCATCGTATTTTTCTCAAGAAATGAAAGAAGCTCAACACATGTTGGGCTTTTTTTTAACAATCGCATTTGGCACTTGGGTTTTCGAGGTGCTCAAAATGCACCACTTGAACATGTCCGAATCGGATTCAGTAATGTGAGATTTTATCAATGAACCGCGTCTTTATTATTGCTGATCCATTCAAAAAAAATGAATACACCTATTCAGAAGTGGATGATGTTTGTGAGTATTTACAGAAAGAATTCAAAACCTTTCCAGAGAAAGCACGCGTTTATCACAATACTATTGCACGCAAAAACGATGTAACTCCAACAACTGTAAGATCAATCCAGAAATTACAAAGCCTAGAGGGTGACTTTTATGTTGTGATTTATCCAGATGAGCCGATCTCAATCGCCATATGGATTGTAATGGCAATCACAGCAGCATTTAGTATTTATACTTATGCAACAATGCCTAAAATAAAAGCGCAGGCCAATGAATCCCCCAATAATGAACTTGGGGATCGGCAGAATCAGGTGCGCTTGGGTGGGCGTGTTCCTGAGATTTTAGGTAACCCAAACGCCACACCTGACTTGATTGCAAATCCATATTTTGTTTATGAAAACGGTCGAAAAATTGAATACCAATTGCTGTGTATAGGTGTTGGCTACTTTGAAATTCATCGCTGTCGAGATGGTGAAACTGATGTCGAAGATATTTCAGGCACATCGGTTGCTGTGTTTGATCCAGGTGTAGCGATCAATACAAATAATACAATTTACAGCACAGGTGAAGCATTTACTGATTTACCGCTTGCTGTCAGTCACTCAGATTCAATTAATGGGCAGAGTCTACAAGAACCAAACGACACGCTTATTGAGTCATCTGATCTGTATTTTGAGCACCCAAATTTAATCAAATCACGCTCGACGATAGACTTCACTCAAACCTTTGCGAAAGATGACAATATTGAATTGATTGGTGCTGATTTCGGTATTTTGGATGCAGTTTTGTCGGGTCAAGTCATGATTAAAACCAATAAAACGGTGGTGATTGAATCAGACTTGGACTTACTCAATCCGAATAACTATCAGGGATTATTATTAACAGGTGCGCTTGTTGAGATTCGAACAATGGTCGGATTGACTGAGCAGGTGAGCTATAAAGATGTATCAGGTCAATACCAAGTCAGCGGAGTCTCTAAAAGTACAACCGCAAATGGATTTCACTATGTGATCAGTCTACTCAATGCATTGAACGTAAATCCGAATTGGCAATTTATTAAAAATGATCAAACCATTAATGCAGGTGTAACATTAAATAAAAACACCAACAGTATTATCTTGTCTGACTCATATTCGATTGATCGAGTGACTACAACTCAGATTGAATTGAAAAACCCAAGTTTAGTCAATTCGGATTGGGCAAAGTTAAACGGACTGCCAAACCAAAGTACGATTGCTCAAACGGCTGATATTGCTTTAGATAAAATTACTAATAAATGGGTGGGTTGGCACACGATTTTAATGCGCGATGCTGAAAGCATCACCTTTAATTTATTTTTTCCAAATGGGTTGTGGCGACAAACTTCAAAGGGTGGAGTGTCTGAAGCTTGGCAGACAGCGCTTATTGAGTATCAGTCTGTTGATGTGGATGGTGTGCCATTTGGCAATGTTTATACACATTCAAAAGAATATCGTAAGTCTGAAAAAGTGCCATTTGGTGAAACAATTACGTTCAGTCTTCCCATCATTGGGGGAGTGCGTTTCCGTATTTGCAAAACCAATGTCCGTATTGCGCCGAATGTTCAGACAGATGTGAAAGTTGAAGATGTATTTGCTTCAATGACACCACAAAAAGCCACTTATGAAAATTGGACAGTGGTGCGTTCAAAAGTGGTTGGAACTGATGGCGCAATGTCTGTGAAGTCAAGAAAATTGAATTTTAATCTCATTCGGAAATTGAAACACAATGGCGAAGGCGCTTTAACTGCAACAACATCAGGTGCACAAGCACTGATTCATCTTGCGCTTGATGCTAAAAATGGACGCAGAACGATTAATGAAATTGATATTAATCAGATTCTTGCTGAAGAGAAGTTGGTGAGTGAATACTTTGGATCGACTGATGCAACAGGGTTCACACATACGATTGATGATAATAATTTGTCATTTGAAGAAATGGCAGGAATGATCACCAGTTCAATGTTTTGTGAAGGCTATCGATTTGGCAGTAAGTTACGTATTGATTTTGAGAAACCGCAAGAGAATGCGGTCTTGCTTTTTAATCATCGAAATAAGGTCATCAAATCGGGCAAGCGTACTCGAAGTTCGGGCAATAAAGATGGTTATGATGGTGTTGAGGTTGAGTATACAAGCCCAATTGATGACACGAGAGTGACTTATATTGCATCTGATGTTGAGTTTCCGCTGAATACGATGCAGATCAAAACATCAGGTATTCGAAATGATGCTCAAGCAAAAACAAGAGCTTGGCGAGAATGGAATAAGATCAAGTATCAGTATTTATCTTGTGAGTTCACAGCGATGGATGAGTCTGAAATCCTACGCAGGAACAACAAGATTTTAGTCGCTGATAACTCTAACTTAAAAACGCAAGATGGTGAAGTACTCGCAGTAGATGGCTTGGTCTTAACGCTTTCACAAGAAACTGAAATGACTGAAACAGATGAGTATTTTATTCAATTGCAAATAAAAGATGCGACTGTCGATATTATTGAAGTGCGACCAGGTGAATTTACAGATCAAGTGATTCTGACTCGTCCACCGCTTTTGCCACTTGTTGTTGAAGAGGGAAAATTTATTAAGACGACTTATCAGATTGTTGTTGCTGAAGAACTGGCAACCACAGCATTTATCATGTCTGAAATGTCACGACAATCTGATACAACGAACACTTTAAAGTGCGTCAATTACACAGATCAATATTATGAAAAAGACCACAGCTTTTTCTAAAGATTCACAACCACCTTCGGGTGGTTTTTTATTGTCAGGGGAAAACTGATGACACTCACACAGCAAAAATTTAATGATTTAGAACGTGACATTGATGACACAGGTAAAGCCTTAAATACAAAAGCCATCATTACTCCAAGATTCGGAGATAAATTTAAGTCCTTACCCTTAGCAGTTCAGGAAGTCATAGAAACAGGTGGTTTTGAGCCTTTTAAAACGGAAGTACAACTACTTGCAAGCATTCCAGTTTTAACAAAAAAGGCAGCTAAAGCACTTGATACAAAGAAGATTTGGTTGTGGGAAAATGGTGCGTGGACTGATACGGGGTTGAGTGAATATGATCTTGCACTCACAGGGAAGAACAATCTCGCAATGATGTGGTTTTTTCAGCCATATTATGAGTTTGATGGTACAAATTTATACTTTAAACCAACAGCACGAGCGCTAACACCGTTTGATTTTTGCTTTTATATTCGAGCAAGTAAGTATCCTGATGCCGAAGTGAAAATCGGTGATTTTTACACTCAATTAGCAACAATTGGTGCAGATAAGTTTAAAGTGATAAGCCCACTGGGTGTGACTGATTGCATCAAATTTACAGAAAATGAGTGTTTATATTATGACCATGATATTAAAAAATTCATTTTCGGATATCGGCAGGATGTTGTAGCTCAAAACAGAACTCTAATGATTCATTTAAATTTTAATGAAATAGGTCCATGTATTGAGCAGGCTAATATCTTAAATAACTTGATGAATAATAGCTTTGCAGCAGTTCGAAGTTCAGCAAATGCCCATCGATACGCATCTGTAGCTAACTCTCGTCGAGAGGCTTACACGCAGACTATTCCTGAAAATTTAAAGAAGGATTCGAATGGATTGGTTTTATACGATTCAGTGCAAAAAAAACTTTATATTCCATCTGACACCGTAATTTATACAGATTGGGGGATATATAGTACTGAAGCATTTGAACTGAACCTGAAAACAATTTTTGATACAACGGGAACATCACTTTTACGAGTGTATTTTGATACTGTAAATAGAATCTTTATACCGATGCACTGGAATGCCACTTTAAGTAAGCAGCAGGAAAAGTCATTTTATTTATTTTGTTCAATTCGACATGCTGTATACGAAGCATCGAATACGCCTGATAATCTTACGATTTCAGGGATGTTCAATTACCGTATTGATGGAGCAGTTGATGGTGTTCCTATCGATGGAAACAAAGCATCTGTCATTGCCGGGGCGAAGCTCGGTGACGTTGCAAAAAACTTTCCGAATTATGATTCGGTAAACAACATCCTTACTTTTCCCATAGATACGATTCTTCGTCATCGAGCAAATATTTGGGTCATGAATACTGCGTCAGTGACAGTTGAATTTGCTGATATACAAACATCTGCAATGCGTGTTTATTGGGATGTTATTGAAAATAAGTTCGTTACAACACGTTTTGATACGGTGTTAAATTCATCACAAAAATATCGCTATGTGACTGTCTGTGCTATTCGTGATCGTGGTAATTTTTGGGAAGAAGATAATAAAGGACGCATTGCAATTGATATTGGCTGTCCGTATGCGATTGATGGTGTGTTATATGGAATCAAAGGTGCTACAGATGGTGGTGTCGTTCAAAATCGCCTAGATGATACAGTGAAAGCTGTGGCACATCGGGGATATTCAATAGCTGCACCTGAGAACACTTTGCCCGCTTATATTTTGGCGAAAAAGAAGGGCTATTCATACGCAGAAACTGATATCAATTTTACGAGTGATGAAGTTCCAGTATTACTTCATGATGACACGATTGATCGTACGAGCGACGGCACTGGGAATATTACTCAATTGACGTTTGATGCAGTGCGACAGTATGACTTTGGTTCGTGGTTTGGTGCTGAATTTGCAGGAACAAAGATTCCATCTTTAGAGGAATTTCTACAGCTATGTCATAAGCTCGCCATTCATCCATACATTGAAATTAAACAAGCAATGACGATCACACCAGAGCGCGCGCAGAAATTAGCAACGGTGGTACGACACGCAGGATTGCGCGGGAAAGTCACATATATTTCATTTAATTATGATGCACTTGTTTCGATTAAAGCTTATGACGAATACGCACGATTAGGATTTTTAGGAGAGGCCAATACAACGGATATTGATCGAACGAATGTTTTAAAAACTGGCAAGAATGAGGTCTTCTTAGATTGTTGGTATGGTGGAGCCAATCGCTCAATCATGGATTATGCACTCGATAAAAATGTGCCAGTTGAGATTTGGACTGTGAATGATCCGAATGTGATTGTTGGTTACGCAAATATTGGTGTTTCAGGTGTGACAACAGATGTGCTTAATATCAGACAGATTCTCAATGAATCGGTGGGCATCTAAATTTTAATTAAGTTACAATCGTGCATATTTATAAAGAAAAACATGAGTATGCGTGATAGCTATATTGACACATCTAAAGCGATTCTGATTTTTTTAGTAGTCTTCGGGCATTTTTTAGAACGATGCATTGGATATGAAAATGAAGCAAGTAATGTGCTAATTAAGTCAATTTATTTTGTTCATATGCCTGCTTTTATTTTTATTTCAGGAATGTTCTTTAAAGGAACTGATCTTGTGAAAAAAATAGTTTATTTCCTTTCGCTATTGATTCCTTTTCAGATTGCTTATGTCACATTCGAGTCAATCATTAGTCAGAGTTTTTCACTAGGTTGGCTCGTCAAACCGTATTGGATTTTGTGGTATTTAGTCGGAATGATTGTTTGGACAATACTCACGCCACTTCTAAAGAAAACAGAATTTCCAGTGCTGATTTCAGTATTTTTGTCGGTTTTAGTAGGTTTTAGTCCAGTCGATAATTACTTATTTTCAATTGGTCGAATTTTTACATTTTTACCATTTTTTGTTATTGGTAGCTTATATGGAAAGCAAATTGTAAATGCTGTGAAATCAAAGAAGGTGTACGCACTTTTTGGATTTTTAGCTTTAATTAGCATTGGTCTAATTAGTAAATACGGAAATATTGAAAGTGGTTGGCTTTATGGTAGTTTGAGTTATAAGCAACTTGGAGCGGACTATCTAGCAGGATCTTTAACTCGATTAACTGTATTTACTATTTCTTTTGTAGGGATTGTTGCAATTCTAGCTGTAATACAATTATTCAAAGATAAGTTTGTAGATTTGGGGCAACATACTTTGCCTGTGTATTTATTGCATGGCTTTGTAGTGATTATATTAGCTCACTTCTTTAAGTTTCACGATGATTTTACAATTGGCTTAATTGTGAGTTTTGCCTTAACTATTGTTACTTGCATACTATTGAAGTTAGATATTTTTGAAAAAATGATTAAATTCATTTCAAATGTTCAGGTTAAGTTGTATGAAAAAATGTAGTTAATACTGAGTTTTGTTATTGTATTTGTATAATTAATAGCTATGATTAAATTAATATAATTAAGTAAACAATTATGATTGATTACAATAAGCTATTAAATTCAAATATATTTTTTTATTCCTGTGGTATTTTATTTTTTCTTGAATTAATGATTATAACTGATCAATTTTTTCAACTAATGCCAAATTGAAAAGTAAATCTAAGAGCACCCAACTGGGTGCTTTTTTATTGCCAAAAATAAGGGGGCGTATGTGAATGAACCAAGTGCATCACTGTGGAAAAAGTTAAATGAGGTCGCTGATAAACTGCAAAAAGTATCTGAGCAGTTGGTGGAAACAAATGCAATTAATAAAGGATATCACCAAGCACTTGATCAGCAACGGGTAAAAGTGGAGGCACTAGAACAGCAAAACCACAAAGCCCAGGGTGCAATTGCCATGCTGAAGTGGGGGCTTGGTATTGTGCTTGGAGTAGCTATTTCAGGTGGTACTTGGACCATTAGTTCAATTAATCAACTTAAACAAGATATGGCAATTATTCAAAGTCATAGAGAGGATAGTAAATGAAATTAATCAATGAAAGTGCATTCAAGCACTTATCCGTAAAGCTCCCAATGTTGGGGGCTTTTTTATTGCTTGTGCTTATTCCTGCATTGCAATGGGCTTTAGATTTTGAAATGGTACCGAAAGAATATGAGCCAATTATTATTGGTACAGTACTGCCACTTTTAGCCTTTATTGGACGTAAGATTTATCAGCCACAACTACACCAGATCCAAAGTTTCGCAGCTGTATCGAATACAGATGATAACTTGACGAATATTTTTAGTAATTTTCGGAAATTGGCGGGTGGTTCTTTATCACAAGTGCAAGTTGATCAAATTAATCACTTGGTTGCGGGCTTTCAACAAAAAGCAAAATCAGTCAGTACTTCGGGTATGGCTTTAATCTGTGGTTTTGAGGGCTTAAAACTCAAAGCGTACGATGATGGCGTAGGTGTATGGACGATTGGTTTTGGTACGACAGCTTACCCGAATGGCATCAAAGTTAAAAAAGGGGATACTTGCACTGAAGCACAAGCCAAAGCGTATATGGCACATGACTTAAAGAAATTTGAATCCGCTATAAATAGTGCTGTAACTGTGCCGATTAATCAGAATCAATTTGATGCATTGGTATCGCTTACTTATAACATTGGTACTGGCGCTTTTAAAGAATCCACTTTGCTTAAAAAATTGAATCTTGGTGATTATAAAGCTGCAACTGCTCAGTTTGCTGTTTGGAATAAAGGTGGTGGCAAGGTGATGCAAGGGCTTGTGAATAGACGAGTTGTAGAACGTAAGTTATTTGAGAAAGCCCTTTAAGGAGGGCTTTCTTACATAAGCGCCATTATGTTAAATGAGGCTGATTATTCTCATTAATAATTCCAAAAGATTTTCTCCAGGCTTGAGGACTGGTACCATATTTTTCACGAAAATTTTTTCTAAATGACACTGTATTATTAAAACCTGAAAGCTCGGCTATCTTTTCGATAGATAAGTTTGTTGTTTCTAAGAGTTCACAACTTAATCTGATTCTTTCATTATTTAGCCAATCGACTAAGGTCATACCTGTAGCTTTCTTAAAATGCCGTGTGAACGTCCTGCGGGTCATATGTGTCCGTTCAGCTAGACTTTCAATATTATGTTGTATAGCTAAATTCGCTCTTAAAAAATCAAGTAATAGGTTAATTTGTGCATCTTGGCTTGATTCTGCTACTGGCTGTTCAATAAATTGAGCTTGTCCACCTTCACGGTGAGGCGGAATTACCATTATTCTAGAGACTTTATTCGCAATTTGTGCATTATAGATTTCACGTACCAAATACAAACAGCAGTCTAATGCTGCGCCTGTTCCAGCAGAGGTTACGATCCTTTGGTCTTCTACATACAAAGCATCATGATCAAGCTGAACCTGTGGAAATCGTTCACTGAAATCTTGTTCAGCCATCCAGTGTGTAACTGCTTTTTTATGGTTAAGTAAACCAGCATAAGCTAATGCATAAGTTCCATAGCATAATCCTACAATTCTAATTCCAGTCTGATATGCACAATTTAGGGCATCGATAAGTACATGTTCAGGCTTGTGATTAAAATCATCCCATCCAGGAATAATAATAAGATCCGATTCTTTAATAAGTTCGATCCCGCCATCAGGCATAATCATCATGGATTGTTCAGTTTTTACAGGCTGCCCATCTATAGAGAAAATTTTGAGGTCAAATAAGGGCTTATCTTCAATTTTGATATTGAAGATAATGTGCGGAATAGAGAAGTGAAATGGATTTATATTGGGATAGACGAACAATCCAATCACGGGTATAGCCATAAAACCTACCTCTCTAAAATAATGAATATAGCACATTGTCCTAATAGTTTCGATGATTGTCCTTAAGGACAATATTTTTGTTTGATGTTTTCTATCATGATCTAAGTATGACTAAATGATTGGATCTAAAACATGAATAAAATTTTAAGTAGCTCTATTATTGCACTCTCTCTGACAATGGCTTCAGTTCATTTATATGCGAATGATAAGGTGGTTCAGCCAGATACTTCTAAAGTGACGCATATACAAGAAATTCGCAATGCAACGATTAAAGTCACCTATGCGGATACGACTTTTTTAATTGACCCAATGTTTGCGACAAAAGGCTTTTATGAGGGATTCCCTAATAGTCATCGCAGTTATTTACGCAATCCATTAGTCGATTTGCCTATCAAGCCTGAGACGGTTTTAGAAGGTGTAGATGCGGTAATTGTGACCCATACCCATTTAGATCATTGGGATGATGCAGCTCAGGTGACTATTCCAAAAAATATGCCTTTGTTTGTACAGAATAAAGCAGACCAAAAAACCATCCAAGCTCAAGGCTTCAAAGATGTTCGTGTATTAACTGTAACTACTTTCCAAGGTGTTAAGTTAACTAAAACTGGTGGTCAACATGGTACTGACGAAATGTATCGTAATGCTGAACTCAAAGTTGGCTTAGGTGAAGCAATGGGTATGGTTTTTGAAGCAGCAGGCCATGAAACAGTTTATGTTGCAGGAGATACCATTTGGCGTCCTGAAGTTGATCAGGCAATTCAAACATTTAAACCTGATGTAATTGTATTAAATACAGGTAATGCATTAATGGATGGATATAAAGAGTCCATCATTATGGGTAAAGAAGATACTTATCACGCAACCCAAAAAGCACCTAATGCTAAAATTGTCGCGGTTCATATGGATGCCATTAATCATATGTCGGTAACACGTGCTCAGCTTGCAGAATATGTGAAAGACAAAGGGATCCAAGATAAGGTTTTAATTCCTATCGACGGTGAAATGCTTTCTTTCTAAAGTAACTTAAAGAAGTGGAAGCATTCCACTTCTTTAAAATCCTAAGCAGAACAAAACAAATATTAGTTAAGTAAAGGAATAGATATGTCAAAATCAGCTTTATTAGTTATCGACTTACAAAATGAATATCTACCTACAGGTAAATTACCATTGGTAAATATTGAACAAGCTGCCGAGAATGCGGCAAAAGTGATTGCTAAAGCCCGTCAAGATGGTACCCAAGTAATTCATATTCAGCATATTTTTGCTAATGGTGAAATGCCTGTATTTGAACCTAATTCAAATGGTATTGAGTTTCAGGAAGCGGTTAAGCCACAAGAAAATGAAATAGTAACTGTTAAAAATAATGTCAATTCATTCTTGAATACGAATCTCAAAGAAGTTTTAGATACAAATGATGTGACTGAGCTAGTGGTAATTGGCGCCATGAGCCATATGTGCGTTGATGCTGCTGTGCGTGCTGCCGCTGACTTTGGCTATAAAGTTAAAGTGGTTCATGATGCATGTGCGACACTAGATCTAGAATTCAATGGTCTTAAAGTTCCAGCTGTTTATGCTCATGCAACTTTAATGGCAGCTTTTGAATTTGCATATGCTCAAGTTATATCAACTGAAGATTATGTTAGCTAAAGATTAAGATTTTCTAAAATTAACTTAATACACTTTAAGCAAAAAAATAATTTATAATTTGATTTAAAGGCTCTATGGATTATATATATGATATTCCGTAGAGCTATTTTGTTCTAATCGCCAATTGTTCCCAGTACAGGAATCATTCTAGGTCCCGCATTACGTGCCTTTGACACGATCTCAACTAGTTCATCATAAGTCAGGTTAAAAGAATCTGAGCTGTCAAAAATATATTTGACATTTTTACCCTCAAATTCAGGTGGGGTTTCAGGAACAAACCTAGCCGGTATTAATTCTTGGGTGAGCTTCTCGTTAGTTAATTTTTGAATATCAGGAATATTCCCATTAAATTTTTGCATGATTTTTTCTCCTATATTTAATGAACTTTAATTAATCCATTCTTCGTAAAATAGTTCTTCGACAACATATCTCGACTCATAGACCATTTGCGATCTTTAAAATAACAAGGTCCTACAGAGATTTTAGCCTTGCCAAATTTGTTTTGAATCTCTTCATATGCCTGCATCAAATTTTCATTCTCTATTCTTGTCTCGTGATCTGAAAGCAGGTCAGGGGTATAGTTTGATTTCTCGATCAGTTCTGAATAAAACACACCACATTTTTTATATTTAATACCCGATTTATATATCTTCTCAAGTAGTCTATAAGCAACTTCAACAAGCTCTAATACAGAATCTGTAGGCTCAGCAAATTTATAAGTTTGCGCTTTGCTGTAATACGGTGCTGAAGTATCAAAAGGGCTTGATTGAACAAAAGCAGTAATCACTCCACATAATAATTTTTCTTTCCTCAATCGACCTACAGCATCTTGCACGTACTTTGATATTGCTTCTTTTAGGTTATCTAACTCAGTTATTCTTTCACCAAAAGATCGACTAGCCACAATTTGCTGTTTTGGTTTGGGTTGATCATTAATTGGCATACATGAGATGCCTTGCAACTCCAAGACTGTTCTTTGCATGCAAACAGTAAATAGTTTGCCTATGACAGGTGAGTTTGCTTTAGATAAATCTAGAACAGTATTAATGCCCATATCATTCAATTTTTTATTCTGCTTTCTTCCCACTCCCCAAACCTCACCGACATCTACGATAGACCAAAAATAATCACGATGCTTTGGGTCCATATTTGCTAGATTACAGACACCGTTAAATCGCCTTGCTTTCTTGGCCATATGGTTCGCAATTTTCGCTTCGGTCTTGGATCTACCAATTCCTATCGACACGGGCAAGCCAATCCATTGAAAAATCCTTTCACGCATTCCCTGGCAATATTCAACTAGATCGTAATTATTCTTAAAACTTGTTAAATCTAGAAAGCATTCGTCAATTGAATATATTTCTTGTTCATGTGGTGCAACATAACTAGCTAAAATAGAATGAAACCGTCGTGACATTTCAGCATAAATTGCATAGTTGCTTGAGAGCACTTGTACATGGTTTTTTTCAACAATATCTTTAATCTGAAACAAAGGGACAGCCATTTTTATGCCCATAGCTTTAGCTTCATTACTACGTGCCACAGCACAGCCATCATTATTACTCAGTACGATTACTGGTACGTTGTTTAAACGAGGATCAAAGAAACGTTCACACGAGACATAGCAATTATTGATATCAATAAGTGCAAATATCTTTTCTTCATGTTTCATTTAAAGTTCTTAATCACTTTTGTGACCACACCCCAAATGACCAACTCCTGTTCATTGCGAGGCAGGATAGGACTACATTCTGTATTTTCAGGCTTAAGCCAAACACTGGGTAAATCACTAAATTCTATTTCGTTCTGAAAAACATCAAATAATTCTTCATGTGACATTTGTTGAGTAATCATCATTCTTTTAACAGTGAAATCATTGTCTATGAATGCAACTACGATATCTTGATGCTGTGAGCGAATACTTCTATCAACGATTAAATAATCATTGATATGTATACCTATATCTTTCATTGATAGTGATTCAACCTGCACAATAAAAGTCGCTTCTTTATTTGAGATTAAAAGATCATTCATATCTAAGTTTTTATCGATGTAATCCTCGGCAGGTGAGGGAAAACCTGCAGCAATTTTATTCAGCACTAAAGGAATAGAAAGCTTAGTAAGTGCTTGAAATGAAGATATTTTAGAAATACATGATAAATCTTTAAATTTTTTCTTATATCTTTGTATATCAATGATTTGAGCATTTTTCAAATGAGCTAAACTTGTCTCATTTAATTTTGAAAGCCTAGGCTTTGATGTGCTATCACTTAATTCAATCTTCATCAGAACACCACTTGATTACGTTACATAATCAAGATTCTAAAGATTGCTTAAAATAAATTCAAATTTAAATGTTGTGGATAATCAGAAGAGTTCTAAATTATTTGTAATAAGTGGGTCGCGTGGAAAAGTTACATAATCATCGGCCATTTCGAAAAAATACTCGTATGCATGGTCATGATCTGCATTAAGCCAATCTTTTCTATACTGTTCAGGAATAACGATGATTGAGCGTTTTTCATCATCAGGTGCATGAAATTGCTTCATAAATGGATGATGATCTGAATTGATCGTAAGCATTGAAAATGATCGTACTTTTGAGTCTCTTATTTCGGCATCATCATATATTGCTGCGACAGTAAAAGGCTGATCATCTTTGCGCTTGATGGTGTACCAGTGACTTTTACCATTGATGTATTTTGGTTCGTAAAACTCTTGAACCGGTATAAGACAAAACTTACTGTATTTCCATGCATTTCTAAAACTTGGTTTCTCAGCGACAGATTCAGTACGCGCATTGTAAGTGTGATTACTAAAATTGAATTCTTTAGCCCATTTGGGAAGTAATCCAAACCTAGCAATATCAAGATCAAAACCATCTGCACCCTTCATGATGATTGGGGCGTGATAAGAAGGGTAAACGTGCTCTTTTAAATCAAGATCATAATGATCAGGATTTACACCGAGAAGCCGTAAATTTTTCTTTGATGGGAATTGATAATTTGAACACATGGCTATATTTCAACTGAATACATCGCTAAGAACAATATACTCGCTTTTATGATTTAAAGCCCAACCTGATTCTTTATAAAACAGAGAGGCGGTTTTAATTGTATGTTCGGTATAGAAATAGAGCTAAGTTTTCATATTGATTACTTTATCTTGGTCAAATTAAAGAAGTGTACAAAAATGTGTACATAGTTCTTTAATTTTTTTTTAATCTTAAAAATTATGTTTTAAAAACAAATGATTGAATATTAACGCATCCATATCGAACATAAGGATAGGTTTCTGCATTTAAAATTCTCCAATGGTTTTTAAAGTTCAAATAAATTCGCATAAGCCTTATAAAATAAAGGGATTTTATGAAAATTCACCTGATCTAATCTATTCAAATATTTTCAAAGTTTAACAAAGATCTTTACGTTACAAACATATTTGTGTACATAATTTTATCTTCTCACTCTCACAAAATGCTCATATATGTTAATGAGGTGTCAGAACAAAAATTACTTCGTCATCCTTCTACATAAGAAGGTAAATAATCATTTCTTTTAATCGTTTTATGTCGCTCATTATTAATCCAATAAATTATTAAAGTGAATTTTACTCAGTATTGACTTAGATTAAATCATTTTTATTCATGTATGAGTTCATGTATCTTTAGCTCATTCAAGAAATTTATGTTTTATCTCAGAAATTAGGGGCGAGCACCATGAGTCAAAAATTCGCATGTTCAATTAAGCGCATTCGTTTCGATGAAAATTATCAACCTGCTGACAACACACGTTTGACAACAAACTTTGCCAATTTGGCTCGTGGTGAGCATCGCCAAGAAAATTTACGTAGAACTTTGGCAATGATTAACAACCGCTTTAACACCTTGGCGAGTTGCGATAATCCAAATGCTGATCGTTATTCACTTGAAATTGATATTATCTCAGCAGAGATTGATGTTGAGGGAAATGGAAATACGTTCCCTTTTATTGAAACACTCAAAAGCACAGTCATTGATCATCAAACCAATGAGCGTATTGAAGGCATGATTGGCAACAGTTTTTCTTCTTATGTACGCGATTACGATTTCAGTGTGGTATTGCCTGAACTCGGTTTTAAAACTAATGAAAAACCTGAGTACTTTGGTGATTTACACGGCAAGCTTTATCAGCATTTGGTCAATTCAGAGGTTTTTAAAACAGAATTTAAAAAACAACCTGTGATTTGCCTGAGCGTTTCGACTTCAAAAACGTATTACCGTACAGCAAATATTCATCCTGTGCTTGGTGTGGAATATAAAAATGATGAATATTCGCGTACTGATGAATATTTTAAAAAAATGGGTTTAAGTGTGCGTTACTTCCAACCTGAAAATGCGACGGCACCGTTGGCATTTTATTCAGCAGATAACTTATTGACTGACTATACCGATTTTGAATTAATCAGTGCGATCAGTACCATGGAAAGCTTCCAAAAAATTTATCGCCCTGAAATTTATAATACTAACTCGGTTGCAGGTTTGGTTTACCAACCAAGCTTGGATTTTCAGGATTTTTCATTGACTCGTGTGGTTTATGATCGTGTTGAGCGTGGTCAATTGGCAGTAAAACAAGGCAAGTGGACGGAAGAAAACTTTATCAAACCGTACAAAGACATTCTTGAGCAATGGGCTGAAAAGTTTGTTGTAAATGCGAAGCAAGAACACGCAGCTTGATTGACCGAATAGATTAAAGAACAACATTTTAAAGCATATTACTTTACAGACTTAGTTTTAAAAACATTGAGATAGAAGATTAGACATGGCAATTTTACTCCCAACATCAACAGCAGGCAGCTTACCAAAACCATCTTGGTTAGCAGAACCAGAAAAACTTTGGTCACCTTGGAAATTACAAGGCGATGAATTACTGGAGGCGAAACAAGATGCTTTGCGTTTATCTTTGCAAGAACAGCAACATGCAGGCATCGATATTTTCAGTGATGGTGAACAAACCCGTCAGCATTTTGTCACGACATTTATTGAGCATTTAGATGGTGTGGACTTTGAAAAGCGTGAGACAGTGCGTATCCGTAATCGTTATGATGCAAGTGTGCCATCTGTTGTGGGTGCTGTAAGTCGTCAAAAGCCAGTATTTGTTGAAGATGCAAAGTTTCTACGCAGTCAAACCACACAACCGATTAAATGGGCACTTCCTGGTCCAATGACGATGATTGATACGTTATATGATGGTCATTATAAAAGCCGTGAAAAATTGGCTTGGGAATTTGCCAAAATTCTCAATCAAGAAGCACTTGAGTTAGAAGCTGCAGGTGTAGATATTATCCAGTTTGATGAGCCAGCATTTAACGTATTCTTTGATGAAGTGAATGATTGGGGCGTGGCGACATTAGAACGTGCGCTTGAAGGTTTGAAGTGTGAAACTGCGGTACACATTTGCTATGGTTATGGCATTAAAGCCAATACAGATTGGAAAAAGACTTTGGGTTCAGAATGGCGTCAATATGAAGAAGCCTTTCCAAAATTACAAAAATCTAAGATCGACATTATTTCACTTGAATGTCAAAATTCACATGTGCCAATGGATTTAATTGAATTGATTCGTGGCAAAAAAGTGATGGTCGGTGCGATTGATGTGGCAAGCAATAAGGTTGAAACGCCTGAAGAAGTTGCCAATACTTTACGCAAAGCGCTTCAATTTGTAGATGCTGATAAGCTATATCCATCAACCAATTGTGGTATGGCACCACTCGCACGTGAAGTGGCACGTGGTAAACTGAATGCTTTAAGTGCTGGTGCTGAAATTATTCGTAAAGAACTCTCAGCTTAATTCGGTTCTTTTAAGAAGAGAACTTTTAGGAATTGAGTTTTTCAGAATAAGGACAAGCTATGATGATTTGATCAACCATTTTGATTGATCAAATCATTATTTGCTCATTCCGACTTGAAATAAGCAAAATTCAAATTTGAGATTGAAAAGATGATTGAAGCGACTGACTTTAGAAATGCAATGTCTTTGTTAACGACTGCTGTTAATGTCATTACGACAAAAGGCGAGACAGGAATGCATGGATTTACTGCATCTGCTGTGTGTAGTGTGACCGATACACCACCGACATTGTTGGTTTGTATGAATCAATCTTCTCGTTCTTATACTCATTTTATGGAAAATGAAATTTTGTCTGTGAATGTATTAGGTTCACAACATGAACACATCTCAAATGCATTTGCCTCAAGTAAATTTAATTCTGAACAACGCTTTAAGCTAGGTTCTTGGGCAAAGCTAGAAACGGGTGCACCGATATTAAAAGATGCGTTAGTCAGTTTTGATTGTCAGATTGAGCAAATTCAGGAAGTCGGAACACATAGTATTTTTATGTGTCGTGTGGTTGCTATTCAGCACAGTCAGCAAGATGAAAGTTTAGTCTATTTTAATCGCGCTTATCATTCGGTTGGGCAGGTAGAAACCGCATAACTTTTAGATTTATTGAGTAAAATTTGCAGCTTTATTTAACAAATCAGCAGTAATCGAAACTCACCATCTTTTTCAACAGGTGCTCTATGTACACATGGTAAGACCTGTTGTTTTGGATGTTCTACCGCTAAACGCCACAGATGCCCTGAGCCCAAGTTTACGGGCTGTGAATTTTCTTTGGCTTGATAATGCAGATCAAAACAATAATCTGTTAAGAAAGCTTCAAACTCATCCTCTGTACCTTCATATATTTCTTTAAGTTTTTCTCTGATACTTGGAATGCTAATTTTTTGCTCAACCTGATTATTGGGCAAAATATCACTTGCAGGACCATAATAAGTACATAAAAAAGTATTGGTTTCAATGGGTGCACGGTCTACATGAAATGAATATACATCAGTTGAAATGAAATCAAACTCATCATCTCGTTCATAATTTTTAAGCAAATTTAGAGAGGGGGATGCACCGAAATCGCTTAGTAGTTGGATGTCATTAAGAATAGTTTCTCTTGCAATATGACCTTGTTCTGAAAGTTGTAACGCGGAAAGATCTTCAATCGAAATTTCAGTTATATTTTCTATTAAATCAAGCTTTGACACGATTTCCTTAAAGTCGCCAAGCAAATTTCTATGCCAACAGATTGCATTCATATTGCCATGGAAATTTGAATTGACCAATGTCGCAAAACTAGAAACTACACTGATTTGATCACTATCGGAAAACGTATTTTGCATATTTGTGTTAAATAAAAAAACATGACTGATCATAACATTCAGGTTGATCGAGATGTTGATGTAGCCAATCTTTATGAGTATTGAATTTTAAAATAGCATTTAATTAGGTGGTAAAATAAACATTAAGCTCTGAAATAATCAATGATTTCAGAGCTATTTTCTAATTTTAAAAACAATTCATATAAATTATTATTGAATAGGTATTAGCATTTAATACAATAAATTAATAGGTGTAATTTTAAAATCAAAGTTATTAAAAAACTGTTGCTCGGCAGGATTTTCAACTTTTTTAGCACTATTCATGATGGCGATTAAATCCGTTTTTGAAATCTTTAAAACCATCTTTTTTCCCACAGATTTAGCATCGACCACTTTATAATTCATTACTGAATTTTGAAGAGAGATTTCATATAAATCAGTTTGATCAATCTGCATATACACCGTGTTATCTGAGGCATCAAACTTTATTAAGGTCGATAATTTTTCTAAAAATGCAGTCGTAGGGGCGTGCTGTAAAATTGCAGACATATCAATTTTTTTACGGTCATAACTTGATTTTTCATTGCGTAAATCTTTTGCTGCACTGATATAAAAATTACGCCAAGACACCGATTCTGCATCATAACCTAAAGTTAAATAGACATCGGCAAGTGCTTGTTTTGCAGCTTCATTATTAGAGTTTACATTCAAAATATGATTTAAAAGCTCAGCCGCCCAACGAGGTTCATCTTGTTTTTGTGCATTTAAGGCTGACTTGAGTACTGCTTGCTCACCACCCATCATGCTGACATATTTTAAGCTACGTTGTTTTCTTGGTAGCATGTCTAAATTGGCAGGGTTACCATCAAACCATCCAATATAGTATTGATAAATACCTTTGACATTATGTTTGATACTGCCGTAGTAGCCACCCATCGAGAGGTGTTTATTTAAATTTTCAGGCAGTTGAATTTTTTCGGCAATTTCATCTGCAGTATAGCCTTGGTTCATCATTTTTAAGGTTTGATCATGTAGAAATTTATACACATCACGATGTAATGTAATAAATTCAGAAATTTCTTGATTTCCCCATACAGGCCAATGATGTTGCGAAACTAAAATTTCAGTTTTGGCTTGATTATTATACTCTTTTGCTTCATTTAGATATCGGATCCATTTTAAGGTATCGCGAGCCTTAGCTCCTCTTAAAGTGTATAAATTGTGCATAGTATGCGTAATGATTTCTGAACCACAATAAAGTTTTTTGCTCTCAATGCTAAAGGTTAATTCAGATGGTGCTTCTGAGTCAGGGACATTAAAAAATTTTATCTCGATACCATCGACATTGAGTTTTTGCTCAGGTTGATCAATTAAAATGGTCGGTTGGGCAATGGTAACTGTGCCAAAAGACAATCCTTTACCTAAGCCACTATCAACCAATTGTTTTTCATTGACATCTAAATTCATACCAAACATATAAGACGCACGTTTTCCCATAATTGGGCCTGCCATAATATTTTCATTCGTTGCGGCATCCATGAAGCCCGATGGTGCAATGATTGGAATGTTTTTATCTTCCATAAAGGCTGCGACACCACCAAAATGGTCATAGTGACTGTGAGTTAAAATAATCGCACTGATTTTTTTATGACCTAATTGCGCACGTAAAAATTTAAGCGCAGCAGCCGCGGTTTCTTTAGAAGCGAGGGTATCGACGATGATCCATCCTGTTTTCCCTTCAATTACGGTAATATTGGCTAAGTCAAAACCTCTTAGTTGCCATACGCCTTCGGTGACTTTAAATAAGCCGATATTTTGATTTAATTTTGCTTGAGTAAGTAATTTTGGATTGATGCTATTGCCTGAGTAATTTTTTAAAAACTCATAATCATCATACGACCAAATCAGTTTACCTTGCTCATCCGTTAATGTGCTGTATGGACGAGCTATCAAACCGCGTTGTGCATTTCGCTCATCTTGCTTGCGCTCAAGCTGTGGTATTTTCTGTGGTTCAACTGATGTTGCATAACTGTGTTGCACCAAAATGCTTGCACTGAGTAAAAGAAGCGACAATCCTTGTTTCATGGTGAATCCTAATAAATTTTTGAACGTCATCAGCATTAAAAATCTTAAATTTTTAATTGGCTTATGTACATCATGGGGTGTGAAGTTTGTTTAAATATGAAAATAGATGCACATAAAAAAGCGATTGCATGATGAGTCCATACAATCGCAATTCAATCTATATTTAAGGCTGTACAATTCTGATAATTGGTTTGAGTGTGATACCGCTTTGACTATCTAAAGCAGCTTGATTTATATTTTCAAAGTCATAAAATTTCACTAATTTATCAAAAGGAAATAATCCTTTTTGATATAAATCAACTAATTGTGGAATAAAGGTTTTTGGCACACTACTGCCTTCAACAACACCAACAATGCTTTTACCACCAAGTAAAAGGTCATTGACATCAAACTGCGCCAATGTCCCTAGAGGAGGCGCACCAACAATTGCTAATTTTCCTAAAATACCTAGAGCATCTATGCCTTGTTTTAAAATTTCAGGACGACCTGTCGACTCTAAAGCGAAAGTAACACCACCTTCTGTTATGTCTTTAATGGCCTGTACAGAATCTACATTCTTACTGTTAATGACATGTGTTGCACCAAGTTCTTTGGCAAGTTCTAATCGACTTTCTACAATATCGACGGCAATAATTGTGGTTGCACCACAAATTTTAGCGGCTAAAAGTGCGCTTAAACCTACGGCACCTGCACCAAAGGTGACAAAGCTACTTGCTGGTGTTACTTTTAAGTTATTCATGACAGCGCCTGCACCTGTTTGGATGCCACAACCTAAAGGGCCAAGTAGTTCTAAAGGTGCATTTTTATCGACTTTAATTGTGTTATTTTCAAGGCCTAGAGCGTAGGTTGAAAATGAAGACTGCGCAAAGAAATGATCGTGAACATTTTCATGATTATGTCTGCAAATTGCATTTTCACCTTGTGGATCTGCACCGCTAAAATTACGTGCAAAAAATTCGCTACAATAAGCAGGCGCACCTGAGCTACATTGTTTACATATCCCACAGTAGCCATAACTTAAAACGACATGGTCACCAACAGCAAGGTCTTTTACATTCTCACCAATAGCAGTAATAATGCCTGCGCCTTCGTGCCCTAACACAGCTGGTAATGGCACAGGGTAATATTGATCTCTCACGATAAGATCAGTATGGCACATTCCTGTGGCAACGACTTTAACAAGCACTTCATTGCCTTGTGGTGGTCTGATTTTTAAATCTTGTAAAACAAAATCTGCGCCTTGACCTTCTGTAACCGCAGCTTGAATATCTATTAAATCAGTCATTTTCATCTCCTTGATGTGACCTATATTGTTTTGGTGATATTAATTTCAGTATGTTAATAAAGCTAACTTAATCAAAAAGTGTGCCAATTTCAACTAATTGATTATTAAGGATTTAAATTGGAATGTGGTGTTCGATTTGTGGACGAGTGTCCAAAAAACAGACATTGAGTTTTTATTGTACAGCGTGATTCAACAAAAAACTTGTCCCTGTGATCAAGCGATTGCAGGGACAGAGAATATTCATTTCAATAAAGGTGAACGATTTATTTAAATTTCCACGTGTAATCAATATTGAAACGGGTTTCATTGGCAGATTTAAATGTTGGTTTTACACCGTGATTATTATCATAATTTGCATAACGACCACGGAAATTTAAACCTTTAAACACGCCTGTTTGTACTTGATACATCAAATCAAAGCCCAATTCTTTTTCATGCAGTTCTTTATTTTCTAGCCCTGCAATATGGTCAAGGTTAATGTCTTGACCATAAGTGTAGCGTGTCATGGCTCTTAGTCCTGGAATATAATTTTTAAAATTATAATCATAGCGAATAGTGTAGGCCTTCTCATTTTTATTGAGAAAATCCGTTGCCCAAGAGTCCATATAAGTTGCAGTTTCGCCACTACTTAAGTAAGGCATTGCGGTATCGCCAGAGTTATGAATATAGCCTGCACTCAATTTATGATTATTTTGAGAAACACCGAAAACTAAATTGCCATGATGGTTATCAATATTACCTGCAAGCTGTTTTCCTTCATCAAGGGTGCGGAAATAACGAAAATCGGTAGACAGACTCATTGCATCATTGATGGGGTAACTGTGATTAAGCCCAGTATAATATTGTTGATAAATATCATGAAAATTGGCATGAAATAAGGTGATTTCTGTCTGTGGATTCAATGCATAATTGGCGCCTATATAATAAAGGTAATCGCTTGAAATAGGTTTAAAACGTCCATTAGCAGGGATCAATTTAATATCTTCATAATTGGTCGAATCTCGCTGATTGACTTGATCTAAGTACGTCATTTCGAGTTTGAGATTTTTAATATCTTTTGAAACCAATTGAACCCCATGATAAGACTGAGGTAGGGCACGGCTAAACGAGGCAATGACCACAGGTGTTTTTGGAAATAATGTACCGTATTTTAATTCCGTCTCTGCATATTTGAATTTTGCAGTTGCGCTAATTTCAGCAAAGCTACTCTCCGGTTTTCCCGTGATAGGATCAAGCGGTAACATACTTGTGCCCCTTGAATGCTCTGCATCTCCCCACAGTTTGAACCCTAAACCTGCATAAACATCAAGCCCTGTACCAATTACACCTTTGGTATAACCTGAATTCATATTGAGCATAAAACCTTGAGCCCATTCTTTAGAGGCAGGTTGAGCAACTCCTTCACCCATATAATTACGATCGATATAGACATTCTTTGTGGTCAATGTCACTGTAGATTGATCGATAAAATTTGCGTGTGCAGGATTGATGGCACACATGCTTAGTACAAGTAAGGTGAAATTAAAATGTTTCATGTTGTCATATTCCTTGAGGAGGTAAAAAGCAACGATCCTGTTGCTCGTTTATCAAGTGCTGATGCTTAAGTCTTGATTTGTTTTGGTTTTTAAGGGTTTTGACCTAAAAAAGTTATAAAGTACCCATGACTCTTCAAAAATTGAAAAATCAGAAGCGAAAAAACGAAGTTTTACTCAGGATTTATAACGACAAATTTAAAAAATCTGCCGTAGGAATCCAATTGAAGAGGCTAAAAACACAAGATTTTTAGCCAAAATTTAGCCGACCTTAAGGGGTATATTTCACATTAAGATTGTTAATTTTTCCGTTATAGGCAAATGGTGCTTGGTCATAGTAAGCCGAGGAAACAGGTGACCCGACATCTGAACCAATGTCAAAGGTTTCATTCACAGTAAAGCCGAAAGAGACCAATTTTGGAATGGTGCCTTGTGCAATAGCTTTACCATTAACCAAAATTTGTAAATCACCTGAAGATAAATGCTTGATCCCATCTACCGATGGTTTTTTATTGAGTTTAACTTCAATCTTTAAATCGCCTATCGGAAGTTTTTCCGTACTTTTGAGTTTGGTGCGCTCAATTTCGAAGGCGTTATATTCATAATGTAAATAACCATCTTTAATAAATAAGCTCACACCGCCACCGAAGCCACCCATTGCAAACAATACGCCATTGGCATTGTCAGGGTTTTTAACATCAATCGTTAGGTTGTTATTTCTGCTTGCCAAACGTGGTGCAGTAAATTCAGGGATACGTGTAATGACCGATTTATAATTATATTCGGTGGCAGGATTGACCAACATTTTGTCAGGATGAATCATGGTATACAGTGCACCACCAATCGGTAGATTTTTATTGGCACGAGATTCTTCCATAAAGTTATTTTTTAACTCTTCTAATTTTTGAGGATATTTTTTTGCTAAATCATTGGCTTGGGTGAAATCTTCTTTAAGATTATATAACTCCCAAACGTCTTTGTTAGGTGTCCATGTTGCCATGCCAGGATTAGTCGCACTCCAAGGCACACGAGGTCCAAAGGTTCCTGCCATCCAACCATCTTTATAAATGGCACGACTGCCCATAATGTCAAAGAATTGGGTGTGTTTTTGCCCTTCAGCTTTGGCATTGTTAAAGGTATATGCCATGCTGACACCATCTAATGTATCTTGCGTAAAACCATTGACCACTTTGGGTGGGGTAATGTTTAGAATTTCGTAAATGGTTGGAGCAATATCGTTGACATGATGGAATTGGCTACGCATTTTTGGATCAGCTTCAATTTTTTGTGGCCAAGAAACTGCTAAAGGCTGACGTGTACCACCTAAAGTCGATGCCACCAATTTAGTGCCTTTAAATGGCGTTGAACCTGCCCAAGCCCAACTTGCATGATACATGCTACTGGTTTTAGCTGTACCTAGCGCATCAAGTCCGCCCAATTCTTCATTTAAAACACGGATATGATCATCAATTTTACTTGGAATACGGTTCAATACGAGCATTTCACTGATGGTGCCTTGGAGACCTTCGGCACTTGAGCCGTTATCGCCCCAGATATAGTAGACTAAAGTATTGTCTCCAATCCCTACTTCATCAAGACCATCGAGCATACGTCCAACGTTATAATCAGTATGTTCAACAAAACCTGCGAAGACTTCCATTAAACGTGTTTGAAATGCGCGTTCATTCTGCGGGATACTTTCCCATGCAGGCAACGAGTCAGGGCGTGGCGTGAGTTGTGCATTTTTAGGAATAAACCCTAATTTTTTTTGTCTTGCAAAGGCTATTTTTCGATATTCATCCCATCCTGCATCAAACTGACCTTTGTATTTATTTGCCCACTTTTGATCGACTTGGTGTGGCCCATGTACGGCACCAGGTGCCCAATACATGAGTAATGGTTTATTAGGATTTAAGGTTTTTTGGGTTTTCATCCAACCAATCATATTGTCGGTTAAATCATCGGTTAAGTGATAAGCACCCTGTGAAGTTTTGGCAGGTTTATCAACATATTGGGTATTTAAAATTAAAGATGGGTCATATTGAGAAGCTTCTCCGCCAAAAAACCCATAAAAATGTTCAAAACCATAATGTGTAGGCCAATAATCAAATGGTCCTGCTTGGGTCGTGTGTGCCGTTGGTGTATTATGCCATTTACCAAAAGCTGCAGTGCTATATCCATAATTTTTAAGGACTTCCGCGAGTGTTGCAGAGGTTTTTGGAATGACACCACTAAAACCATCCCAATCATTGGCAAGTTCAGTGATTTGTCCATTGCCGACACGTGTGTGGTTACGACCTGTAAGCAAAGCCGCACGAGTAGGTGAGCACATTGCCGTGGAGTGGAATTGATTATATGAAATCCCTTGTTTAGCAATACGGCTCAGGTTGGGGGTATGGATTAAACCACCATAGGTATCGGGAATACCCGGACCGACATCATCCAAGAGAATAATTAAAATATTTGGTGCATCGGCAGGGAGTTTTTGTTGTTCGATTCGACGAATATGAGTAGATTCTTCCATCGTATCTTTTGCGATACTTGCTGAAGGTGCCAAAGGAAAAGGCAAGATATCCTGTGCAATGGTGATGACAGGCACGCCCAAAAAAAGGCTCGTTAAAGGAAGAATAAAAAGACAGGTCGGTTTAATCTTAAATTTACTTAAAATTTTCATCAATGTAGTTCCCTTACATCAAATATAAAAAAGTGATTCGGCTATGTATGGGGCACACAGCGCTCCGTTCTAATCACTTTATTAGCATGAAGCATGCCAATAGATTAAATATTATTAAATCAATAACTTGAGTCTATATGTTCGGTTCTTATGTCTAGATATTTAACGAATTATTTTCGAGGTGTCCAAATTTAAAACACAGGATTGAAAATAATTTGACATTATATAAACGTAACTCATTTGAGAATTTATATTTTCAAAAAAAATATTTAATTTGATCTGAATAAAATTTTGAATTAATTCAGTTAGTTTTTTTTGGGGTATGTGCTTAATATTAAATATATGAATTGATTATCAATGCTTTGTTTTTAATTTTATATATAGATTTTAAATGTATTTAATTATGCTTTAAATGACTATTATCAAGTATTCCTATTTATTTTATAATCTATAGATAACATTAAGTCATCATTTGAAATAAATAAATTTGTCTTATGCAATGATATTGAATACAAATGATTATTTGTTGTATCTATCGATCATTATATAATGTTCTTAAAGGGATTTTTATGAATAAATTGATTGAGTCGCTATCATGGGAAAGCATAAAGTATGATTTTTTTGAATCAGGTATTCGACCTGAACTTGAACTAGATCAGTTGCCCATTCTAGATTCATGGCAAAAAGCTAAAAATGCAGGTTTGACTCCATATAATTCTATTATTAACAAACAAAATTTTGAGATTCAATCACTAAGTTATGATGATCAACAGCTTGCTCGATTAACACAGCCTTATCTCGAAAATATTTTTAACTTATATAAACAACAAAGTATCAGTGTTTTTCTGATTAATAATATGGGTTTAATTGTAAAAGAGTTACATGATGACTCTACTGATAGTTTATATGAATTTCTGAAAGTAGGTCGAGTAGTCTCAGAGGAAAACTTTGGTACGATTGCACCGATTTGCAGTATAGATTCACGTTTACCAATTGCTTTAAATGGGCATCAGCATTATTTAAAAGAATTTTCTTCATTTTCATGTGCTTCTGTGCCTATTTTTAATGGGCGAGGCGATATTCTTGGTGCTTTAGATATTACCTCTAAAATTTCAATTGCAACAGGGAATTGGCTGAATCATTTATTATATCAGTCTTATAAATTTGAAAATGAATTTATTCGTACTACACAAGAAGCAAAGTATTTTTTATATTTTCAAAATACTCCCGATTTAATCGGTGGTGCTTATTCAGGTTTAATTGCATTTAATCAGAATGGTCATATTACGCATATGAATCAGGTGGCAAGTCAGTTGATTGGCTGTCAGGTGAAAGATGCTTTAGGCACTGAAATTAATCAAATTTTTGTCAATATAGAATCAATTATGCATCACAGCAATGATATCCATTTATTGAAGAAAAATGATCATGCATTTTGTTATGCCAAAGTGATTCATCCACAAAAAAATACGACTCAAGTGGCAGATGTTAAATTACAGAAATGCATCCGCGCCATTCAAGCGGATATTCCTATTTTAATTACGGGGGAAACAGGGACAGGGAAAGAGTTTTTAGCGCAACAAATTCACGATCAATTTAAAAAACAGCCTTTTATTTCAATTAACTGCGGTGCAATTCCTGATAATTTACTTGAATCTGAATTATTCGGTTATGAAGGTGGTGCTTTTACTGGTGCAAAAGCTAAAGGACAGATTGGCTTGGTAGAAATGGCAAATGGCGGTTTCTTATTTTTAGATGAATTGGGTGATTTACCTATTCATTTACAAGTCAAAGTTTTACGTGTGTTGCAAGACAATACGTTTTATCGAGTTGGTGGTCGAACTGCATTAAAATCTAATTTTAAACTTATTTGCGCAACCAATCGAAACTTGAAAGATTTAGTCGATCAAGGATTATTTCGTAGTGACTTATATTATCGTATTCGGGGTTATGAAATTGAGTTGAGTCCGCTGAGAGATCGGGATGATAAGCTCACGATTGCAAATACTATTTTGGAAAATTTAGGGGATTATCGCTATTCAGACAAAGTTAAAGCGCAGATTTTAAATTATGCATGGCCGGGGAATATTCGTGAATTAATGAATGTGCTGAGAGTATCCGCGGTTTTTTCAGAGGATTCAATGATCACCGAATTACTGTTACAGGATAAAGGGCAAGTGACAACACCTTTACAGATTCAGTCAACATCAGACCTAGATGGATTAACACGAGAAACCATTAAACGTGTTTATCAAGAAGAAAATATGAATGTGACGAAGGTTGCCAAGCGACTTAATATTTCAAGATCAACGGTTTATAAATATCTAAATTGATGCTGATAGCGCAGTGACTACATACTTATTTACTTCATTTTTTGTTGCGGGTGAAAAAGCAAAAATAGAGTGTCTAGGATTTGGACAGATTGCTTTTAGGATGTGTGAAAAATATAGACAATAAAATATCACATTTCATATGTTTATGATTTTTATAAAAATAAAATTTGGCATGCTATATGCATATATTCAATATATCTAACACAATATATTGGTTTTTACCTATATTGGAAGGGATTTCGACGTAAATCGTGATTGTGTTTTGATCACATTTCAATGAGTTAAGGATAGAAAAATGAGTATATTAGCAACTGAAATTTGGGAAAATCGTTTTTTTAATGGTCAATGGACAGTCGCAAAAAAAAACTATGCGGTGACTGAAGTGGCAACAGGCGATCCATTGGGTGTCATGGGCTATGCTCAACCAAGTGATGTTCAGCACTCTGCACAACAAGCGAAAATCGCTCAAGAAAAATGGTGGGCATTGTCATACCAAGAACGTGCACAAATTTTTGAAAATGCAATTCAAGTGGCGATTGATCATAAAGCTGACATCATCGAATGGCTGATTAAAGAAAGTGGTTCGATTGTCATGAAAGCAAGTTTTGAAACCGATTTAGCCATTCAAGCGCTGAAAAATGCGATGACCTTACCATCGAGTGTTCAAGGTTCAGTACTTCCAACGCAAAATGGAAAATTCAGTTTGGCAAAGCGTCTGCCACTAGGTGTAGTTGGTGTGATTTCACCTTTTAATTTTCCATTGTATTTAGCGATTCGTGCGGTTGCTCCTGCCTTGGCATTGGGTAATGCCGTGGTATTAAAGCCAGATGAGCGTACAGCAGTGAGTAGTGGTTTTGTCATCGCACGCATTTTTGAACTTGCAGGTTTGCCAAAAGGTTTACTGCATGTTTTACCGGGTGGTGCTGAGGTTGGCGAAGCTTTGGTCAATGATTCGAATATTGCGAGTATTCAGTTTACAGGTTCAACTGAAGTAGGTCGTATTATTGGTACAGGTGCAGGGCGTACACTGAAAAAAGTATCTTTAGAATTAGGCGGTAAAAATTCACTGTTAATTTTAGATGATGCTGATATTGAACTTGCGGCACAAAATATTGCTTGGGGTGTGTTTTTGCATTCAGGTCAGATTTGTATGACTTCAGGTAAAATATTAATTCATCAATCGATTTTTGAAGCAGTAAAACAACGAGTAGTTGAAAAAGTCCAAAAATTGAAAATGGGCAATCCAATGGATCCAAGCGTGAATATTGGTCCATTAATCAATCAAAGACAGTGCCAACGTGTCGAAGGTCTAGTTCAAAGTGCGATTACTGCAGGTGCAAAACTAGAAGTGGGTGGCAAAGCAAACGGTGTATTCTTTGAGCCAACAGTGTTGTCTCAGGTTACGCAAGATAATCCTATTTTCGAACAAGAAATTTTTGGCCCTGTCGCTGTACTTATTCCATTTGCAACAGATGAAGAAGCGATCGTCTTGGCTAATATGGGCGATTATGGTTTGTCTGCTGGCATTATTACCTCAAATGTCAGTCATGGCATGCAAGTGGCACAATCTTTAAAAGTCGGTCTATTACACATCAATGATCAAACAGTCAATGATGAAACACTGAATCCATTTGGTGGTTTTGGTGCATCAGGTAATGGTACGCGCATTGGTGGGCCTGCAAATGTGGATGAATTTACCCAATGGCAATGGATGACGATTCAGGCACAAGCGCCGAATTACCCATTTTAATCATTACTCATTTTTAACGTAATAAATTGATATCATTTAATGGAATAAACAGGAGTTTCACATGGAGAGTCATTCACAAGTGATCACAATGGATAGCAATCGTATGACTTGGCAGGAATTACCTATTCCTGAACTTGATGCAAGTATTTTTATGAAACCGTTGTTTTTAGACAATATGACGGGGATGTCAATTTCTAAAGCCTGGTATAAAGCGGGTTTTATGAATAAATCTCATACGCATCATTGTGCGCATGGCATGTATGTTTTAGATGGCATTTTAGTGACTTCGGTTGGTGAATTTGCTCCAGGAAGCTTTGTATGGTTTCCTGAAGGTGAAACCATGTTTCATGGTGCTCAAGAAGATAATGATGTGACTTTTTTATTCATTACCGATAAGAACTTTGATATTCAGTATAACGATCTTGAATAATAAGCATTGTTTGAAATAAGCCAAAAGATGCATTTTTTGGCTGAGATTCAGTTGCGCTATCGAATATAGCGTAGCTGAATTTTATGAAATTGCTGAAATATTTTGACTTAGCGTATTGAGTAAATGCCATGAAAAATAAATCTCCCTTAACTTATGTGCTCAGCCTAGTCGCCGTTGTGTTACTTTCGGGTTGTAATGCCAAAACGGATTTTAATGCAATTGAGCAAAGCAAAATTGCTTTGGGAAATTTAGAGAAATGTCAGGCTTATAACGGTTTACCGCAACAATGGTTGAAAAACAAACATGCAGGTATGGTACGAATCTCAGGTGGAACTTTTCAAATTGGGAGTAATGATCATTATCCTGAAGAACGTTCATTACTGAAAAGTGAAAGAAAAGTGGATGATTTTTGGATTGATGCTACCGAAGTCACCAATGCACAATTTCGAAGTTTTGTTCAAGCTACAGCTTATGTGACGGAAGCTGAAAAACAAGGTGAAGCTGCTGTATTTACACCACCCACGCAAATAGTGGGTGAATTAACATGGTGGCAATTGCAAGCCAATGCCAATTGGAAACAACCAACAGGGCCGAATTCTAAACCCATCGCTGAGCATGAACCTGTTCGCATGATTACGCTAAAAGATGCTATGGCGTATGCAAAATGGTTAGGTCGTGATTTACCCACGGAAGAGCAGTGGGAATATGCCGCCAAAGCCTTTAGTCATCAACGTGATGTAAGTGCTTCTTTAGATAAAGATCATGTAAATGCCAATGTATGGCAAGGTGAATTTCCATATCATAACGATCAAACTGATACTTTTGCAGGTGTGGCACCTGTAGGATGCTTTGCTGCCAATGGATTTGGACTTTATGACATGATTGGAAATGTGTGGGAATACACCCAAACGCCATTCGTAGGTAGCCATGACGACCATATGGGGACAGAGCAACAATTGCATGCACATAAACCGCATGCATTTAATAATTATACCATTAAAGGTGGTTCATACTTGTGTGCAGACAATTATTGTGCACGATATAGAGCTGCCGCACGACATCCGCAAGAAAGCGATTTAGCGATTAGCCATGTTGGTTTTAGGACGGTAAAGTCGAGTGAGTGATACGGAGGATCGTATTGAGTGAAATGCAGTATGTTATAGATGATAAAATTATTGTGAATTCAACTAGTATGATTTTGCGTGCGTATAGTGATCATAAATTTACTCAATTTTAAGTGATGTTCTAAGATTTTCAATAGATACATTATTGAATTTTTATCAGCTACAATATAAAAATTAGAAAATATAATGCTGATAGAATCACTTCGCTTAGGACAGGTTTTTGCTATGTTTATAACAACTCAAGTACCGCAAGATGAACAAATTTTAAAACTTGTGCCGATTATGGCAAAGGCGAGTCAGATTCTACTTGAGGAATATCAAAACTATTGTGATGGTCAGGCATTTAATATTGAGCGCAAAAATGATGAATCGCCTGTCACACAAGCAGATTTGAGAGTTAATACGTATTTGATAGAGCAATTGGCAAAAATTACACCCGAATTGCCTGTGTTGTCCGAAGAAAGTGACAATACTGAACGACATACGTGGGAAATGTGTTGGATGCTTGACCCTTTAGATGGAACTAAAGAATTTATTCATAAACGAGATGAATTTACTATTAATTTGAGCTTGATCCAAAACCATCAAACCATTTTTTCAGTGATTGCTGTACCGACTGAGCAAGTGATGTATTTGGGTTATTTAACTGAGCTTCCTTATAAATATTCATTTGTGACGGAGCGTTGGGAGCGTTACAACAAGTTTAAAGAAACTCAGCAAGATGCCATTCAAGTGGGTTTAAGCCACAGTAGTAAAAATCCGAAATATCAGCAATACATTGATTATCTTGAACAAGAAAATCCAGTTATGCGCCGTGAGGCAGGCAGTGCTTATAAGTTTTGTATGATGCTTGAGGGTGAAATTGATATTTATCCACGGTTTCATCCAACATCAGAGTGGGATACAAGTGCAGGACAGGGCTTACTTGAAAGTATTGGTGGTGGATTGGTGAGTCTAGATGCTCAACCTTTTATCTATAATCAACGAGATACCTTATTAAATGCAGGTTTTATTGCTTATCGGAATGAGGATAATAAACAACTCGCTTTAGATGCATTGCAGAATGTTTCTGTGTGACATTTACAGCAATATTGAATTATGAAAATGTGGCATGCTTTACACGTTTTAGTGTCGGTCAATAACTGTTATAGTGAATGACCCTTTATGCCATTCGAGAAATTATGTCGCTTAATTTACTGCCTGAAAGTATGCTCAGAGCAATGGATTTACTGCCGACAGCTCAAGTGCCTGTCACCTTATTTACACGACATTCGTTGCGTGAAATTGTGGATGGTCGAGGTTTGTCAGGATATGACTTACAACTGACCTCTCAGGGGCGAGAACTTGCCTATGCATGGGGAGAATGCCTGATTGAAAATACAGATCGTGTGATTCAGCACTGTATTTCAAGTCCAATCCAGCGTTGTGTTGATACTGCTGCATTGATGATTGAGGGTGCAGATGCAGTTTCTGCTAAAAATAATACTCATCATATTGAAATTATTGAACAAGGCTTATTGGTTGAGCCAGGTAGTTTCGTGCTTGATATTAAACAAGCAGCACCTTATTTTCGTGAGCAAGGTGCATTAGGTTTTATCAATAGCTTTGTTAATAATGCTTTGCCTGGAATGAAACATTCTATTCGGGGTGTTCTGGATGTACTTGAATTAATTTATGAAACTCACCCAACCAATAATAATGGTTTAAGTTTGGCTGTAAGCCACGACACTATTTTGGCCGCAATTATTGCAGTGATATCAAGACGTACCCACATTGATCAATCGGAATGGCCTGAGATGATGGAAGGTTTATTTGTATGGTTTGAGGGAGATGATTTTGCAGACAGTCAACTGAAATGGGTTTGGCGAGGTCAGTTGGGGTCATTGTCTATTCGGGAGTTTCAGCGCTTAGAGTGGTAAAGTGCTAGAGAGAATAAAATTTAAAAATGGTGGTTTTCGTGTACTGGTCTATAAAAAGTAGGTTATAGAAAGTCTTAACCTACTTTTTGATGATTTAAACATGTTAATCGTATTATATTTCAGCATCGCCTGTGCTTAAATCAAGCCAATATTTTGCTTGTCTGATATCTTTTTTAGTGCCTATTCCTTGCTCATACATTTCGGCTAAACGACGTTGTGCATCTTCGTGTCCTGCTTCGGCTGCGAGTTTGTAATATTTAAAAGCCTGTTTATTATCTGTTTTAATTTTATCACTATTATCGTAAATTTCAGCGGCATTAAAATAGCCTTCATCTGAACCCATTTCACCTGCTTTTTTATACATCTCTAAAGCAGTTTGAATATCATTGCTTTGTTTATAAATAAGACCAAGATTTTCGTAAGCAATTTCATTACCTAATTTAGCAGCTTGCTTGTAGTAAGCAATAGCTTTGGTCAAATCTGTTTGAATGTTATCTTGACCATCATGGTAAATAACTCCAAGGCTATTGAGTGCATAGGCATGGTTTTGGTTTGCTGCGAGTGTTAAATATTCGACAGCTTTTTTAGCGTTTGGTTGTATTTCTTCCAAGCCATCTTGATAAATTCGTCCAAGTTGATATTGGGCTTCCGCATCATTTTGTTTTAATGCTTGTTCATACCAATAAAGAGCTTTTTTAGCATTAATTTCAACACCCTCTGTACAGCCAAGATGATAGGCATCGGCAAGTTCGAGTTGTGCATCAAGATAACCATCTTTGGCAGCTGTATTAATGAGAGAAAGCCCTTTATTCACATCTTGTTTGATGCCTTGTCCATCTAAATACATTTTGCCAACATTATATTTGGCTTTGGAAAAGCCCAAGTTCGCGGCTTTTAAAAACCATTTCATGGCTTCTGGATTATTTTCTTCAACGCCGAAACTATTATTATATAAATAACCAATGCTATTCATACCTGATGGATTATTTGCAGCGGCAGCTTTTTTTGCCCATTGCATTGCGAGTGCATAATCAAAATAATCAGCTTCTTCATCCATATATTGGCGTGCGAGTTCAGCTTGTGCAGGAACATGACCTGCTTCAGCAGCAGATTTAAGCAGTTCAAAGGCTTGTGCATACTTCTCTTGTTTGAGTAAGACTTCAGCTTGTTGAAATTGTGTAGTTGATACGTCTGATGTGGCAAAGCTAAGACTTGATGTGGTGAGTAGTAAAGCACAAAGTAAGTTTTTTGCTATAAAGAGAGGAGTATTTGCTTGTATTTTTATCATATCGAAGATTATTAATGTAATGAATTATAGAAATAATATGTCAAATTTGAATGTAAAACCATAAAAAATATAAAGTGGTTATCAAAAAATAATAGCCAAAAGAAACAAATCCGCTTTGAATGAATTTAAATAATAAAATGGTGGAAAAACAATTTTAAAATTGAAATTATTTAGTTATTTTTTAAATTTAGTATTACGTTTTTAATCGCTAATTTTTTACGTTTGAATCTGTTTTATTTTCAACGATTAATGACCAAGATTGTTTTTACAGACACAAAAAAAGCCCTTGCGGGCTTTTTTCACATGCATAAATTAGTTAGCTAACGCTTTAACTTGTGCATTTAAACGGCTCTTATGACGAGCAGCTTTGTTCTTATGGATGATGCCTTTATCAGCCATACGATCGATTACTGGAACAGTCGCTTTGTAAGCTTCTGTTGCAGCTGCATGTTCGCCAGTAGCGATTGCAGACAAAGTACGTTTGATGTAAGTACGAACCATAGAACGTAAGCTTGCGTTGTGTTTACGTGCTTTAACGTTTTGACGAGCACGTTTTTTTGCTTGAGCAGAGTTTGCCACTCGTGCACTCCTTGAATTAGATTGGTCTGGGCGGGCTGAAATAACAACTGAAAACCAACATCAGAAGATTTTCACCAGCCCGTAAACGAGTGCCACATTGTGATTAAATGGAGCGCTAAAGTCAAGTCCTGACAGAGTTTGGCTACATTTTTGATGCAGATTTTTCCGAATTAAATCGATAGATTAGGCAGATTGAAAGGGGAATGCTTAAAAAATGACAAATTCGATTAAAAGTGTAATTGTAATAGGTGCAACGGGTCTAGTCGGGAAAAGCTTAATAAAACAGCTGAATCAGCACCCTTTTTGTGAGCAGATTACGGCGGTAGTACGTAAAGAAGATCAAGCGCTGAAAAAATACGCAAAGGTAAGACAGTTTATTATTCATGACTCTTTTTTATTAAGTGAAGATGACGTGAAGGGCTATAGCCAAGCTTTTAGTTGTTTGGGCACGACATTGAAAAAAGCAGGCTCAAAAGAAAATTTTTATCATATTGATTTTGAGATGAATGCACATTTTGCAGATCTTATTGCTAAAACAGATGCACATTATCTTTTGGTGAGTGCAATGGGTGCCAATCCATCATCACGAATATTTTACAATCAAGTCAAAGGCCGCTTGGAACAATATATACAACAACTTGGTTTGCAGCGCGTGTCGATTATCCGTCCATCGCTTTTATTGGGAGAGCGTGAAGAGTCACGAATCCTTGAAGATGCGACACAAAAGTTGTATCGAAAATTCTCAAAATTTGTACCCGATACCTTCAAATATAAGCCTGTGACCGCAGAGCAAGTGGCTCATACTATGGTCGATGCAGCGCAAAGTCAGAATATTCCATTTGAAATTTATGATAATTTACGCATACAGCAACATAAATCAACGATATAAGGAAAACAAACATGCCCGTTCCATTTGTGACTTGTGATTTACTTGATGACAATCCTGAAAAAGATATTCAAATACTTATTCCGTCAATGGATGGACGCTTTTTCCAAAGTTATGGCGCACGTAAAACCTTTGGTGGTCAAATTGTTACAGTAAAATGCTTTGAAGATAATTCGCGTGTAAAAGAGTTGTTAGCGACTGACGGTACAGGAAAAGTACTTGTGGTTGATGGTGGGGCTTCTATGCGATGTGCGCTGATGGGCGATATGATTGCAGAATCAGCAGTGAAGAATCATTGGAATGGTGTGGTTATTTATGGTTGTGTCCGTGATATTGATGCACTTGCAGAACTTGATTTAGGGGTGCATGCATTGGCAGCAATTCCACGAAAAAGTAATCGTAAAGGCATAGGCGAAGTGGATGTGCCATTGTATTTTGGTAGTGTAAGCTTCAATTCAGGTGAATATATCTATGCAGATAATAACGGAATTGTGGTTTCAAAAGAAAAATTGGTCGATTGATCATTTATAAGATAGATAAAACCGGGTAAGAAAAACCCAAGGATAGCAAAATGGTGCATCATCAAATTAAAGTAGTACAGGCTTTAGCATCTACAATTACTGCAGGTGGTCGAGGGGCAAATGGCACAGCATTTCCTATTCAACCTGAAAAAGCTTTAAAGTTGTATGAGTTTGAGGGGTCACCATTTTGTCGCCGTGTACGTGAAGTTTTAACTTTATTGAACTTGGATTATGAAGTGTATCCATGTCCAAAGGGTGGCACCAAATACCGTAAAATCGTCAAAGAACAAGGTGGTAAATTACGTTTTCCATATTTTGTCGATGAAAATACTGAAACAGCAATGTATGAGTCGGTTGATATTGTAGATTATTTATTTAAACATTACGGTAAAAGTGGTACGACACCGAAAAAATATGCACATTATCCAAAATATCCTGTAGTGGCTTTTGCAGGAACATTGATTAATGGTGCGCGTGGTGTATGGATTGATAAAAAAATTATTAATCGGGAAGCGCCAAAAGAACTTTTGGAATTGTGGGGATTTGAGGCAAGTCCTTATACTCGTGTGGTACGTGGTGTGTTAACTGAGCTTGAGTTACCATTTGTTTTTCATAATGTTCCAAAAGAACGTTGGCAGGATCAAGGACCATCAGTTCTGCGTTTAAAACCAGGTAAATATATTCCGCTTGCAGGTGGTAAGCGTGAAAAAGTTATACCTGTGATGGGGCGTCAAAAGAATGATATTCAAGTGCCGTATTTGGTTGATGTAAACACAGGAGCTCAATTGTTTGAGTCAGAAGCGATTGTGAAATATTTACAACAGCAATATGGCGTTTAATTTTCAGTTTAAAAAGCATCCGTAAAGGGTGTTTTTTTTATTACTTATTAGAATAGCCTAAGCATTCTAAGTTTTATCATTTATCAAATCAGATTAAACTTCATTTATTGTTAAAGTTTGAGATTGAAAGATGCTGAATAAGCTGACAAATTTATTTAAGAGTAAAGAAGCCAAAGCAGAAGAACTATTTTTGCAAGGAAATAACATTGTATTTAATGTTGAACAGGGTTTTATTGTTGATGGCGTTATCTTAAATACTGAACTGAAAGAACGTCTAGAATACTTTTCGAATTGTAAACTAAAAAATTTTGATGATTTAAATGCTTTATTTTACAAAGCCATTTTAATCAATGAAAAAATTGATTTGGAAATTGCATCAGGGAGATACGTAGCACGATTAGGTAATACAGAGGAAAATTTAAAACAATTTAAGAAAATTATTCAGAAACTTAATGACTATTATAAAGAATTTAAAAGAGATAAATAGGTGGGAAAATGGGGATTTCGGCGGGTGGTCTAATTATTCCGTTTAAAGGAACTCTGCAAGAAGCAGTTGCATTGGTCGAAAAGTTGAATAATACAAAGCTTTATAAGAGCTCTGAAATATATTTGGATACACGACTTATTGAAAATTATAGTTTGGCATTTATATCAGATCATTTAATTATCTATCATGCAGATTATTCACTTTCAATGTTTGAAGAAGAGCAATGGAGCAAGAAGTTAAGTGAACTAGGCCTTTTAGATCAGCTGATTGTATTCGGTATGTTTGATAGTGGTGGTTACTATGTTTATGGTATTTTTGAAAATGCTCAGCTTATTCGTTCAATTTCACAAAATGTAGATGAAGGAATTAAGCAAACTGGAATATTATCCACTTTTGAAGCGAAATGGTTAAATGCTACTGTTTTTTATGAGCTTGAATATGAAAACCATGATGGAGAATGGCAGACTAAAAATATTGAAGGGGCAGATTTTGATGCGGATTCGATAGAAGAGTGGGAAGAAGGAAACATTTGTAAAGTTTACTATATAGATGATCATGAAAATGCTGTACCTGAGCATGATATGGTTTATTTTCTGTTTTCCGAACTAAGTGAACAGATTCTGGGGTGCAATATTTTGAATGTTGAAAATATTAAGTATGTAAATATGAGTACGATAAAGCCTTTATAAAAATGAAAACAACTTCTTAGGATATCGCTAAAGTTGTAGCTGAAGTAGAAGAATATTATGTTGTGCTTGCTTTTACATCGGATGATTCAGTAGAACCCAAATGATTTGATTTTGATGCAGGTGTAATTTGCTTGAATTTGCATTGATGTGAAAGGAATCTAATAGATTATAAAAATGATTGAAGTTTATGCTTAAAGCTTGATATTGAAAAATATTGAGTTCATTTTCTTAATTTTGCTACGTGGCAACATTAATTTACGAACGATCGAAGAAATTTTAAAACTTGTATATCTAATCAATCAACAAGATAAAACAAAATCACTCAACGGTATAAAATCATCATGCTAAACTATCGTCCATGTCTTTTAGACCTTATGCGATTATGTTTAAACAAGCAATCTCTGACCTCAATCTAAAACAACTTAAAGCTGGCGAAAAGCGTTGGATCGGCTCAATGCTAGGTTCATCAGCCGCCTTATTATTTAAAGAAATATCAGAGCAATCCGAACAATTGTTGGTACTCATTGCCAAGAATAATCAGCATTTAGGGCAGTTGGAAAGCGAGTTAGAGTTTTATGGCATAAAACCTACGGTTTTTCCAGATTGGGAAATTTTACCTTACGATCGATTATCACCGCATCAAGATATCGTCTCTGAACGCTTATCTATTTTGGCAAACATGCCAAAGAAAGGGATTTTACTGGTTTCCGCGACAACTTTAGCTCAGCGTGTGGCACCAACCTCGTGGGTGTTGGGTGAGCATTTTGATATTAAAGTTGGACAGAAGTTCGACTTAGAACAACAAAAAATGCGCTTGATCCAAGCGGGATATCATTTGGTCGATACCGTCTATGACCATGGTGAATTTGCTGTACGTGGCAGTATTATGGATATTTATGCTTCGGGGCAGAGTGCGCCGATTCGTATCGATTTATTTGATGACGAAATTGATAGCTTAAAATTCTTTGATCCAGAAACACAGCGCACAACCGATAAACTTGAAAATTTTATTGTGCTTCCTGCAAAAGAATTCCCATTGAAAGAAGCACGATCAGTGTTTCGTGATCGTTATGCTGAAAGTTTTCCAACAGCAAATCCGAAAAAAAACCCGATTTATCAAGATGTCATGGAAGGCATTGCATCTCCTGGTCTCGATTTTTATTTCCCGCTATTCTTTAGTCCTGAAGCAATGAAAGCGCAAAGTAGCCTGACATCGTACTTACCAAGTAATGCTATTGTCATTACAGACCAATATATTGATGAAGGTCTAGTGAGTTTTTGGAAAGATGTCATGCGACGTTATGAAGATCGTCGTCATAATATTGATCAGCCGTTATTGCCACCTGAGCAAATTTTTATTCAACCCAATCAGTTGTATGAATATTTCAATCAATTTCCAAGAATTATTGCATCGAATGAGCCAATAGAAGTCAAAGCAGGCGCTTTCAATTTACATGTGGAAGAACCTGCTAAGCTTCCTGTCGATCCTAAAAGTGAGCAACCCTTTAAGGTTGTGAAAAAATATGTCGATGATGCCAATCATCCTGTTTTGCTCGTTGCAGAAAGTGCAGGTCGCCGTGAAACCTTAAAAGATGCATTACGTGCGAGTTTGGGTGAAATTCCTGTGGTTGAAAATTTTGCTGCTTTTCAGCAATCAAACTTTTCAGTTGCCATTACCCATGCGCCACTTGATCGTGGTTTAGTGATTACCGATGATTTATCTGTTATCTCAGAAAATCAGTTATATGAACATCGTGTGGTACAGCGTCGCCGTAAACGCCAACAAGAAGTGTCTGAAGAATTCTTAGTTAGAAGTCTAACTGAATTAAGTTTAGGTGCGCCTGTAGTGCATATAGATCATGGTGTGGGACGTTATGCTGGTTTGGTGACGCTGAATATTGATGATCAAGATTATGAGTTTTTACAGCTGAACTATGCAGATGATGCCAAAGTTTATGTCCCTGTAACCAATTTACATTTGATTAGTCGTTTTAGTGGTGGTGATCCTGATTTAGCACCACTGCATAAATTGGGCACAGATGCTTGGAATAAGGCAAAACGTAAAGCACTTGAACAAATTCATGATGTTGCGGCTGAGTTATTACATATACAGGCGCGCCGTCAGTCGAAACCAGGTATTAGTTTTGAACTTGATCAAAGCAGTTATATGCAATTTTCAAGTGGATTTGCTTATGAAGAAACCTTAGATCAGGCAAATGCGATTGAAGCAACTTTGCATGATATGCAATTGGCGAAACCAATGGATCGTTTGGTCTGTGGTGATGTGGGCTTTGGTAAAACAGAAGTTGCGATGCGTGCAGCTTTTGTTGCTGTACAGAACAATAGACAAGTGGCTGTGCTTGTCCCGACAACATTGCTTGCACAGCAACATTATGAATCCTTTAAAGATCGTTTTGCTGATTGGCCCATTCGTATTGAGGTTTTATCACGTTTTGGAACAAGTAAAAACCATACCAAAACCATTGCTGATTTAGCAGATGGTAAAGTCGATATTGTGATTGGTACGCATAAAATTTTGCAGGAAAATATTCAGTTTAAAAATTTAGGTTTAATGATTGTTGATGAAGAGCATCGCTTTGGTGTACGTGATAAAGAGCGTATTAAAGCCATGCGTGCCGATGTTGATATGCTCACTCTCACTGCGACGCCTATTCCAAGAACGCTGAATATGGCATTTAGTGGCATGCGTGATTTATCCATTATTGCGACACCACCTGCTCGTCGTTTGGCAGTAAAAACCTTCATTAATGAACAAACTGACGACACCATGAAAGAAGCAATTTTGCGTGAAATATTGCGTGGTGGGCAGGTTTATATTTTACATAATGAAGTCGATACGATTGAGCGAGCAGCGGAAAATGTTAGAAATTTAGTGCCAGAAGCACGTGTAGCCGTAGCACATGGGCAAATGCGTGAACGTGAACTCGAACAAGTCATGCAGCAGTTCTATCATAAAGAATATAACGTCTTGGTGTGTTCAACGATTATTGAAACAGGGATTGATGTTCCAAATGCCAATACCATCATTATTGAACGTGCTGATAAATTGGGCTTGGCTCAACTGCATCAGCTTCGTGGACGTGTAGGACGTTCACATCATCAAGCTTATGCATATTTAATGGTGCCATCAATCAAAGGCTTAAAAGGTGATGCAGAAAAACGTTTAGATGCGATTTCTCGTGCCTCAACTTTGGGTGCAGGTTTTATGCTTGCGACTGAAGATTTAGAAATTCGTGGTGCGGGTGAGCTTTTGGGCGAGCAACAAAGTGGTTCAATGAATGCCATTGGCTATAGTTTGTATATGGAAATGCTTGAGAAAGCGACTAAAGCCATTCAACAAGGTAAAACACCAAACTTTGATGCACCATTATCATTGACTGCTGAAATTACTCTGCATATGCCTGCACTAATTCCCGATGAATATTTGGGTGATGTGCATCAACGCCTCATGTTTTATAAACGGATTAGTAATACTGATACACAAGAAAAACTCGATAATATTCGCATGGAATTGATAGATCGTTTTGGTGTGCCTCCACAACCCGTTAAGCAATTGTTTAGCGTGCATCAAATGCGCATTAAAGCTGAACAATTGGGTATAACCAAAATTGATATAGGAAAAAATGGTGGGGCAATTGAATTCTCACCTGATACGCCTGTTCAAGCCATTAGTATTATTCAATTAATGCAAAAGCACCCAACATGGTTCCGTATGGAGGGGGGGCAACGTCTACGAGTTATGGTCATGCTTGATGAAGCAGATAAGCGAATTCAGTTTATGACCGACTTATTGAATAACCTACTTAGTGAAATCAAATAGGCTCAGATTGTTCAGTTAATGTGTATATTTTTTTAATTTAGAGTATCTAACTGAACAGTCAGAAAATTTTTATAGTAGTGCTTGAAATATTATCGAGATTGTTTAAAGTAGAGCTGTGATCTATTACAGCTCAAACATGATTTATTTGTACTAAAACACAATACTAGCAATATTCACACTAAAACTGATGTGTTAGTATTACTTCATCATTCTAATTTTGCGTCATTTATAAAGATATGTTTAGTTTGCATCCACAACTTGCTCAAGATACATTTTTTGTCGGCGATTTTCCGCTTTCAACATGTCGTTTAATGAATGATATGCAATTCCCATGGCTTATTTTGATTCCACGTGTACCTGGAATTACAGAGCTATATGAATTGAGCCAAGCTGACCAAGAACAATTTTTACGTGAATCAAGTTGGTTATCAAGCCAATTATCACGTGTTTTTCGTGCAGATAAAATGAACGTCGCTGCACTTGGAAATATGGTGCCACAACTACATTTTCATCATATAGTACGCTACCAAAATGACGTTGTTTGGCCACAGCCTGTATGGGGTACACCTGCTGTACCGTATTCAAATGATGTGTTGGCACATATGCGCCAAACACTGATGCTTGCTCTACGCGGTCAAGGGGATATGCCTTTTGATTGGCGTATGGATTAAGTTGAAATAAGTACAAAATAAAGGTACTCGCAGGAATAGAGTACCAATTTGGGATTGGAGTGAAATAGTTCGTGCCATTTGATCGCATGCTTGATAAAGAGCCTGAGCAATTTGAAGTTTTTCTTCGTGCGATAGGCTACACGATCATCAGTCTAATGGTGACGATTTATTATTTCACTTCACCTATTGCAAATTATCAGATTTACTTTCCTTTATTTTTACTGTTTATTTTTTTGATTAGTCCACGTTTATCGCGTTGGATTCAATATAGATTTGACAGTAATGTTCGTAAAAATGTTTATTTCCTAATTGATGTTGTGGTTGTGGCAGTGGCCTTAGCTGCAGTACATCTGAGTTTAGTTGTATCATTTGTCTGTGTTTTCGCATTGGTTTATACCGCACTTAATAGCAAAATTTCATTTCTCATTGCTTCACTTTCTTGGCTTATTGCAATTATTGTTTTTTACCTAAGCATTATTTTTGTATTTGGTTTTGATGATTATTTTCAGCAAACAAGCCCTGAGCTCTCTGTTGTTGCTTTTATGAGTATTATGCTCTTTATCTGTATTGGTAATTATTATCAAAGTCGCCGTGTTATACAGATTGATCAACAACGTGAAAACTATTTTAATGAAATGAATCGCTATATTGAATTGTCTAATCAACTCAGTCGTTATGCGCCTTTACAGTTGTGGCAGTCCATTATGCGTGGTGAGTCGGAAGCAAAACTTGAATATAAGCGTAAAAAAATCACGATTTTTTTCTCAGACATTCAGGGTTTTACTGAGCTTTCAGAATCCCTTATTCCTGATGATTTAGCATTTTTACTGAATGATTATTTGAGTCATATGACTGAAATTGCCAAGCAGTATGGTGCAACCATTGACAAATTTATGGGCGATGCCATCCTAATTTTCTTTGGTGATCCAGATTCGCAGGGTGTAGAACAGGATGCGCGTAACTGTATCGAAATGGCACTGATGATGCGCCAACAGATGAAATTTTTACGTGAGCGTTGGGTGAAAATGGGTTATGCACCATTACATGTTCGCATGGGGGTGAGTACAGGATATTGTCACGTTGGGAACTATGGTGCGGTACATCGTATGGCGTATACCATTGTAGGGCGTGATGCGAATCTTGCTGCACGTCTACAAAGTGCTGCTGATATTGATGAAATTCTAATTTCTGATGAAACTCATCGTTTAATTAAAAACTTTTATCTTTGTGCACCGCAAGAGCCGATTGAACTGAAAGGTATACAAGGTCTTGTAAAAACTTGGCAGGTGATGGAACGTTATTCTCAAAGTCGCAATGAAAATCAACAGTGGTTTGATTATGAGTATAAAGGATTTCATTTGGTGTTGAATCTTGAAGAAGTACAAAATTTTGAATATTCAGAGCTTATTCAAGTAATGGAAAAAATGGTTAAACGTATTCAAATGCAACAGCAATTGACCAATTCTCAGGGTATTGCAAAATTAAAAGTAGAAGATGAAGTCGATTTACCAACACATTGATGCTAAAGTTTTATTTATTTTAATATAAAAGAATGTAAAAAAAACCACTCAATTTGAGTGGTTTTATCTTTAAAACTATATCGTTTTAAATTAATGATTTTCAGATGCATGGTTGAGTGTATATTTTGGAATTTCAATTTCCAAATCTTCATCTGTAATTTTTACTTGGCATGACAGGCGAGAATCAGGTTCTAAGCCCCAAGCACGATCGAGTAAGTCAGCTTCAATATCATCCATTTCTTCTAGATTGTCGAAACCTTTACGAACGACAACGTGACATGTTGTGCAGGCTTTAGACATGTCACAAGCATGTTCAATTTTGATGCCATTTTCAAGTAAGCTTTGGCATAAATTTGCATCCGCTTTCACTTCAAACTCAGCACCATTCGGACAAATCGTTGCATGTGGTAAGATTTTAATACGTGGCATAGTCTTGTCCTATAAATTAGTTTGAGTTTGACCAATCATCCAATCGTGTACCTTTGAGGGCTTCATCGATATGTTGATTCATTCGTGCTGCTGCAAAAGCATCGCTGTGAACTTTAAGCTGTTCGACTGCATGTTCAATCAATTGAATCTGATCAGTTTCAAGTTGTGTCTTGAGTTGCTCGGCAGCCTGATGAATTGCATTGAGCTGTTCTTTCGTGAGTAGCGTAGCATCGGCTTTGAGTGCTTGTTCTAATGCTTCTAGTTCTCGACGTGCTTCTACTTTGGTTTCATTTAAGTGACGAAGGTTTTTATCTTCTTCAGCAAATTTATAACCATCAAGAAGTAAACGCTGTGTATCATCATCAGATAAACCATACGATGGTTTGATGTCAATCTGGGCATGCACACCTGAAGACGTTTCTCGTGCAGAAACAGCCAATAGACCATCGGCATCTACTTGGAATGTTACTTCAATACGCGCTTGACCCGCTGTCATTGGTGGGATACCGCGTAAGACAAAGCGTCCAAGACTACGGCAATGTTCAACTAAATCGCGTTCACCTTGTACCACATGAATCAACATTGCCGTTTGACCATCTTGATAGGTGGTAAATTCTTGGCGACGTGCAACAGGAATTGGGGTGTTGCGAGAAATTAGACGCTCAACCAATCCGCCCATGGTTTCGAGACCGAGAGAGAGTGGTGTTACATCAAGCAGTAATGAGCCATCAAGACTGTTGCCAATCAATTGATTTGCTGTGATTGCAGCACCAATTGCAACGACTTCATCGGGGTTGATAGTGCAGAGTGGTTCTTGGTTAAATACATCACGTACAGCATGCTGTACGGCATAAGAACGTGTTGAACCACCGACTAAAACAACATTTTGAATATCATCAAGTTGTAATTTGGCATCACGTAATACACGTTTGCAAACACTAATTGTTTTGTCTAAGGCAACTTTGATAATCGCTTCAAATGTTGCACGATCTAAAGCAATGTGGTGATCAAGAACTTTAAGATCAACACTTTGTGCATCACTTAACGCTTCCTTGGCTTTACGTGCAGACACCAAGAAATGTGCATATTCAGCATCATCTAAAGTCTCAATATTGAGTTGTTTTTTTGCCCATTTGACAATCAGGCGATCAAGGTCATCACCACCGAGTGCGGTGTGTCCGCCCGTCGCTAAAACTTCAAATACACCTTGAGAGAAGCGTAGTACTGAAACGTCAAAAGTACCGCCACCTAAATCGTAAATCACATAGTTACGATCGGTTTCTAAGTTGCTGTCTTGATCTAAGCCATAGGCTACAGCAGCAGCAGTCGGTTCATTGAGTAAGCGTAAAACATTGAGACCTGCAAGTTGTGCAGCATCACGGGTTGCTTGACGTTGTGCTTCGTCAAAATAAGCAGGAACCGTAATCACTGCACCATTAATTTCGTTACTTAAACTGTCTTCTGCACGAATTTTAAGTTGTGTTAAAATTTCAGCTGAAATTTCTACAGGTGTTTTACGTCCCTGAGCAGTTTCAAATGCAGGCATTTGATTATCTTCACCGACAAGGGTGTAAGAGTGTTGAAATTTAATATCTGCTTTTGAGCGACCCATGAAACGTTTAACTGAACTTATTGTGTTTTTCGGATCAGTGGTCAGAAAGGGTTTCGCTGCATCGCCATATTCCGTTGAGTTTTTGGAATAGTGAACAATAGAGGGAAGTAACACGCGATTTTGTGCGTCAGGAAGAACTTTTGCCTGACCAGAACGTACGGTGGCAACCAAAGAGTGTGTGGTGCCTAAATCGATACCGATCGCAATGCGGTGTTCGTGTGGCGCACTTGATTGTCCGGGTTCTGCAATTTGCAAGAGTGCCATTGTGTTACATCCTTAACAAAAAATAAATCTAAAAATAAACAGTATTAAAATTCATCATCAAGATCAAAATCTTCATCATCAAGAAGTTGATCTTCAGCTTTATCAATATCATTCATGACTTTTTGGAAAAAGCGCAGTTTACGTACAGTATCACGTGCATCTGCCCATTCTTCATGTGTATAGTCAAGTTTAAACTCTCGGACTAAACCATCCATCCATTGTTGAACTTCTTTTTTTAAAGATTGAAGTTCTGCGGTATCGAATGCTTCATCAAGCTGTTCACGAATTTCTAACGCTGACTGTAAAAATTCAAAATCACTGATCGATTGATCGAGATGGTGATCTTGTTTTTTTAAAGACAGTAAATACGCAGCACGACTATCGACATTTGACAAGACTTTATAAGCTTGATTGATTTCGCTTGATTTGATGAGCGCACGATCTTTGTCTTCAGCTTTATCTGGATGATATTGCTGTTGTAATGCTAAGAAATTGGATTTCAGTAGAGCAAGATCGATATCGAGTTCAGTTGGGAGATTAAATAACTCAAAATGACTCATGGGAGAGGTGTCCGCAATGATATGTTTAAAAGCATGGTATTGAATGTAATTAAAACAGTGTTGGACACTGTTTTAATGTAAAAAGAAACCAAAGGGCATTATACAGTGAATGATTCACCGCAGCCGCATTCGCCTTTTTTATTGGGATTGTTGAACTCGAAACCTTCATTTAGACCATTTTTAACATAGTCCATTTCCATGCCATCAAGATAGACAAGGCTTTTCGGGTCGATAAAAACTTTAACACCAAATTGTTCAAACATTTGGTCATGCGTATCAATATCATCAACAAACTCTAATACATATGCCAAGCCTGAACAGCCCGAAGTTTTCACACCAAGACGAATACCTTCACCCTTACCGCGATTGCTTAAGTAATTGCTGATATGAGTTGCAGCATTTTCAGTTAAATGGATCATGAAAACTCCGTTAAATAATCATCTGTATCGAGTGAAAACAATCGATATTAAGCTTTGGTTTTTTTGCTACGGTAATCTTCAACAGCAGCTTTAATTGCATCTTCTGCAAGTACAGAGCAGTGTACTTTTACAGGAGGAAGTTCAAGTTCAGTTGCAATATCAATATTTTTGATTGATTGTGCTTGATCAAGAGTTTTACCTTTAAGCCATTCAGTAACTAAAGAGCTAGAGGCAATTGCAGAGCCACAACCATAAGTTTTGAAACGAGCTTCTTCAATGACGCCGTTATCATTAACTTGGATCTGTAAGCGCATCACGTCGCCACATGCGGGTGCGCCGACCATACCTGTACCTACATTTTCTGCATCTTTATCTAACACACCAACATTACGAGGGTTTTCGTAATGATCAATTACTTTTTCGCTATAAGCCATGATGCTTCTCCAGAACTCGGGGTCAGCCGTTGATAATATGTATTGCTACAAGGTTAATGTGGTGGCATTGCACTGAGTTTCAATGCAATGCGTGTATTGAGGGAATTAGTGTTCAGCCCACTCAACCGAGCTTAGGTCAATACCATCTTTATACATATCCCAAAGTGGAGATAGTGCACGAAGTTTTTCAACGGCAGCTTTACTGATTTTAATTACGTGATCAATGTCTTCTTCAGTTGTATAGTGACCAAAACTGAAACGGATTGAGCTGTGTGCCAATTCGTCAGAAAGACCTAAAGCACGTAAAACATAAGAAGGCTCAAGTGTTGCAGAAGTACATGCAGAACCGCTTGATACGGCAACATCTTTGAGTGCCATCATTAATGATTCACCTTCAACAAAGTTGAAGCTTACGTTTAAGTAGTTAGCAACGTTATAAACAGGGTGGCCATTTAAGAACACTTGTTCAAGGTCTTGTAAGCCATTCCAAAGTTTGTCACGAAGTGCGCGTAAACGTGTTTGTTCAGCTACTAAAGTTTTGCCTGCTAATTCAAATGCAGCACCCATACCTACGATTTGATGGGTTGCAAGTGTACCTGAACGCATACCACGTTCATGACCGCCACCGTGCATTTGCGCTTTGATACGGATACGTGGTTGACGACGTACATATAAAGCACCAATGCCTTTCGGGCCATATGCTTTGTGACCAGAGAAACTCATCAAGTCAACTTTCATTGTGCTTAGGTCAATTTCAACTTTACCAGCAGCTTGTGCGGCATCAACGTGGAAATAAGTTTTGTTGGCACGAGTTAATTCACCAATTGCAGCAACGTCAGTGATTGTACCAATTTCGTTGTTGACCATCATCAGTGAAACAAGAATTGTATCTGGGCGTAAAGCCGCTTGTACCATTTCAGGGGTAATTAGACCTGTGCGTTCTTCTGGTTCTAAATAAGTGATTTCAAAACCATCTTCTTCAAGCTCACGGCAAGTATCTAAAATGGCTTTGTGTTCAATTTTACTCGTAATAATATGTTTACCTTTCGAGCCATAAAACTCAGCAATACCTTTTAATGCTAAGTTATCTGACTCTGTTGCCCCTGAAGTCCAAACGATTTCACGTGGATCAGCTTTAATTAAGTTAGCAACTTGTTCACGTGCATATTCAACTTTTTCTTCTGCCTGCCAACCATAAGCATGTGAGCGAGACGCTGCGTTACCAAATGTCCCGTCAAACGTCAGGCATTCCATCATTTTTTCCGCAACCTGTGGGTCTACAGGCGTGGTTGCTGCATAATCAAGATAAATAGGACGTTTCATGTCAAATACCTGTAACCGATAAAAGGGCTGAATCAAGATGACTCGATGATGTTTGGCGTAGTGCAACAGTTTGAACGTTGTCACGTGCAACAAGATCGGCAAGTGTGATTTTTGCTAAATAATCGGCAATGTGGTGGGAGAGTTCTTGCCATAGGTCATGTGTTAAGCACATTGCACCATTTTGGCAGTTGCCTTTATGGTCACATCGTGTTGCATCAACCGTTTCATTGACAGCTTCAATAATCGCTAAAATCGTAATTTCTTCAGCATTACGCGCAAGATGGTAACCACCATTTGCTCCACGAACGCTAGATACCAAGCCATGGCGCTTCAATTTTGCAAATAATTGCTCAAGATAAGCGACAGAAATAGTTTGGCGTGCTGCAATTTCTGCAAGCGTAATCGTTTGTTCAGTTGGCTGCAAAGCTAGGTCTAGAAGAGCAGTCACTGCGTAGCGACCGCGAGTGGTTAAGCGCATGATCCGATACACGTGTTTAGACTAGATGTATGAATTTTATGAATCCTGACTAAAATAGTCAAGTATTTTGAAGATAATTCCTACTAAATTTGTCAGGATTTATTGCTAAATTGGGAAAATAGGTGAGGAAAATTTTTTATTAAAATAATTGCGACAAATTATACACAATTAACATAAAAAATAGAATGCCTATTACACAAAAAGCTGAATTAATCCTTTTTTGTCGTGCCTGTAATTTTTTTATGCGATTTTGATATTGCTTCACTTCAACTTGTAAAGTGTTAATTTTAGAGCGTTGTGTATCAATTTTTTCAAGTAAAGGTGCAATACGTTTGCTTGATGCAGTTGTAAGTTGATCATCATCTGGATTGGTGAGCCATTTTTTCCAATCAGATAATAGCTTTGGTGCAGTCAAATGAACCAGTAAGTCTTTAAACTCATCTTTTAAGAGTTGATCACCTTCTATGCGTAATTTTTTCATACTACGCTTGTTTGCAAAGGCAAAAATTTGAACCAAGTCCAATAACGTACTACTCACGGAGAGCTCAGGTGCTTGTTCAGGTTCTTTTAAGTCAAACAGAATCCCTTTGTCTGTAAATTGAACATAAAAATCAAAGTAGGGAATGTAGCTATTTATTTTTATGGTCGTTTGCTGATCTACAAATTTCTTTGCTTGTAAGCGAACAACACGATCGTGTTTGAGGACGAAAGAATATATTGTCTCTAAAATAATCATGACAACATTGAGCAACAAACGGCTTTGTCGGCTTTTCTGTTGCGATTCACTCATACGAATTTCCTATACAGATCTGGAGCATCCACTCTCATATTATTTAAAAAATTGTGATTTAATGTGAGTTGACCCACAATAAATGAAACAATAACTTTGCTTTGTAGAACAGTTTTGCAAAACGTTCAAGTATTTTATTTGTTATGATGCGTATATTTTATGAGATAGTTGACTGATTGATCACAGTCGTAATAAATGAAGGGGAATTTCGAATGGCGGAGCAGGATAGTAATGCGGAAAACATTGCTCAGGTAAAACAAGAACAAGAGGATGACCAAATTCAAGATCAGCCCAAACGTAGCAAAGGTTCAAGGAAGTCAGCACTCGATTTTAGAAAATATACCAAACAAATTTGGCTTGCAGGTTTAGGTGCATTTTCACGTGCGGAAGAAGAGGGTAATAAACTTTTTGATTCATTAGTCGAAGTTGGACAAGAGCTTGAATCTAGAACCGTAGATGCAACAGATCATGCGGTCAACAAGGTCGCAGATAAAACTCGAGAATCCGTTACAGAAACTAAGGATAAAGTCGAAAAATTACTAGATCAAGGGGTCAATCATTCATTGAATCGTATTGGTTTGGTGACAGCTAAAGATTTACAGCATCTTGAATCATTGATTTTACAACTACATACTAAAGTTGACGATTTGGTTGAAGAAAATAGAAAATTGACAATGCAATTACAAAAAATAGAAAAATAACGAACAAAATACGATCTCATGGGGGTTTTGATGATTTTTTTTATAAAATGCGTTCAGGCAGTCTTGCTTTATCCCCCAAAGCATTGCTATAAAGACCGCATGGCCTTTTTAACTACAGCCTTAGATTTTAAACAAACGATATAAGAGGACGTAATCTTCATGAATAAATCAGAATTAATCGATGCGATTGCAGAGAAAGGGGGATTGTCTAAGTCTGATGCTGGGAAAGCATTGGATGCGACTATTGCTTCGATCGGTGAAGCGCTTAAAAATGGCGACACAGTAACTTTGGTTGGTTTTGGTACTTTTAGCGTTAAAGAACGTGCTGCACGTACTGGTCGTAATCCAAAAACTGGCGAAGAGCTTCAAATTAAAGCAAGTAAAGTTCCAAGCTTTAAAGCGGGTAAAGGCTTAAAAGATTCTGTTGCATAATTTGCTCAGAAATCTACAAACGCGCCATTTGGCGCGTTTTTTATGAATAATCCAAAATATTAATACATTGCGCATTCATTCATATTTGAATATCAGTTAGAATCCCTGTGAAATAAAATATTGGAATACTTATGGAATCGTTTCGTAAAGTCATAAGGGGTTGGTTGGGCAAAGTCTTGCTCGTATTGTTTTTGACCCCGTTGGCGCTGGTTGGGATTGAGGGTTATTTCAGTGGTGGAAATAATGCAGATGTTGCCAAAACTGTAAATGGTCAGGCAATTTCAAAAAAAGATCTGGAAGCACAGACAAAAAGTTTTAAAGATCAATACCTCTCTATGGTTAATGGCGACGAATCTTTATTGAATCAAGCGTTTATTCAAGAGAGTGCTTTGGATAGTTTGGTTTCTCGTGCTTTACTGGTTCAGCAAGCTGAAAAACTGGGTATGAGTTTGAGTGATGCACAGCTTGAGCAGATGATTGCCCAACAACCAAGTTTTCAAGAAAATGGTAAATTTTCAAATACATTATATGGCAATTATTTGCGTTCTATTGGCATGACCAATCAAGGATTGCTTGATAATTTACGTCAAGATCATGCATTGAAAATGTTGATGGGAATGATCACTGATAGTGCGTTGGTGAGCAAATTAGATTTGCAACAGATTTCCAATTTACAGACTGAAAAACGTGATTTATTTCTTGCAAGTGTAAAACTAGACGATTACAAGAAAAATGTTAAAGTCAGTAATCAAGAAATAGCAGATTACTATAACAAACATCAAAGTAAGTTTAAGCAAACAGCTTCTGTTGATGTCGATTATGTTGTATTGACACCTGCTATGGTTGCAGGTCCAAATGCGGAAGTATCGGGTACAGAGCTTGAGCAGGCATATGCAGCTTTTGTTGAAAAAGCCAATAAAGATGTCAAGCGTGATGTACATCATATTTTAATTGGTACAGATACGCGCACCGTAGAAGAAGCACAAAAAATTGCAGCAGAGGTATACGCTAAAATTCAAGGTGGTATGACCTTTGCTCAAGCAGCTGCACAATATTCAGAAGATCCATCTTCAAAAAGCAAGGGTGGTTTACTTGAATCTTATGTTGAAGGCGCTTTTGGTGATGAGTTTGATAAAGCTGTAAATAGCGGAAAAAATGGTCAAGTATCTCAACCTGTAAAAACACAGTATGGTTATCATCTGATTGAGTCTACTTCGGCAAAAACAGAGATACCTACATTTGAGCAGAAAAAAGCTGAATTGACAGCAGAAGTTTTAAAAGCTAAATCTGCGAATGCGTATTCAGATACTGTAAATAGCTTAAATGAAATGATTGTGAGCAGCGATGCGCTTGATCCTGTGACACAAGAAATTAAAACAGCAAAAATTGAATCTGTTAAATCCGTTGCATTAAGCACACAGCACCCTGTGTTATCTGATCCTGCGGTAAAAGTGAAGTTGTTTAATGATGATGTGAAAAATGGTGATCGCAATGCATCAAGCAATATTCAGCTTACTAATGGTGATACTGTTTGGTTGAAAGTACGTAATTATCATCCAGCGGGTGTACAACCACTTGCTCAAGTAACAGCGCAAGTTAAAGCTAAGTTGATTGAACAAAAAGCATATGAAGCTGCAAAAGCTAAAATTGCAACAATGTTAGCTGAGTTTAAAACTCAACCTGCTGAGCAAGTACTTGCAAAGAATCATTTTAGTTTTGAACATGCTGGTGAGTTCATGCGCTCTCAAGGTTTAAAACGTGAAGTTGAACGTGCTGCATTTAGTGTTCCTGCACCGAAAGCAGGACAGTGGTCTGTGACGACTGCAAGTTTACCTGGTGAAATGGTTGTAGTTGCTGTTGCAAATGTCATCAAACCACCTGTAGATGCTTTAGCACCACAGCAAGCACAGGAGTTGACTAAACTGTATCAACAGTTACGTGGTCAGCAAATGCTTGATGATTATTCGCAATATTTAAAAAGTCATGCCAAAATTAAATAATTTTTGATTTTACATGCACAAAAAAAAGCGCTTCGGCGCTTTTTTTACGTTTCGGGTGAGTACATTTTAGAGTGGTTTTATTTAGCGCATGGATATTTGTGCATTTTGTCTATATTGGCTTGGAGTTAATTCAAACTGCTTTTTAAAGGCTTGGCTAAATGCTGTTTCAGAAGAGTAGCCAATTGTATGTGCAATTTGTTGAATTGAAAGTTGCCCTTTGATTAAGTGCTGGCTTGCGAGGCGCAAGCGATGTTGTTGTAAATAGGCAAGTGGTGTTTCTCCCACAATTTGATGAAACAGCCCTGCAAATTTGGAACGTGACATACAGCATTGTTCTGCCAAACTCTCAACAGTCCATGAGTGTTCTGGTTGTCCATGAATGGCAGCGAGTGCATTGGCAAGTTCAGGATGAACGAGTGCACTGAGCCAATTGTTTTCATGGTTGAGTTGCCCAATATAATCACGAACGCATTCAATCATCATAATACTCAGCAGATGATCCATGATTTTATTTTTACCTGCAAGTGTGCGTTGTGTATCGGATGCGACAAAATATAAACCAATACGTAGCCATTCAGGAGCTTGATCACTGAGTGCATTTTGAATATGAATAAAAGGGGGTAAAGCATTGACGAGCGGTTTTGCCATAATGGCATTGAGCTGACAACGCACAGATAAAATAAGCGTTTTGTTGTTTGATGGGCCTTCACCAAATTCAATGGCTTCTTGTTTTAAACCATCAAATAATGGAGCAATATTGAGAGTTTCAATCAAAAAACTGTCTTTTTGGTGGCGAACTTGATGTGCTAAACCTGCGGGAATGAGAAACATATCCCCAGTATTTAGGCTGACATGCGTACCATTGTTAAATTGTAGATGAGCTTCACCAAACAACACAATGTGCGCCATGAGTACAGGCTGTGCAGGACTATGAAATGCCCAATGTCCTGTGGCTTGCAAATATAGATATTCAGAATGATTTAAATGAATATCCTCAAAAATTTTACTTAGTGCATCCATGGGTTTCGTATCATTTTGGTCAAGCTTACTATTTAAAATTACATCTTCTATATGTAGTTAAACATATTTTTATCATTTTACATGTTCGATAAGGTCATTTGCCATGCAGAAAGTGACAAGGACTTCTACATAGCTTTTATGGACGCTTAGAACTGTTTTGATTATACGTTATCGTTAAATATAGAGATAAGAAAAAATCAAGGAAAGAAGCACATATGAACGCACCCGTGAAAATACCTGAGCAGCAAGTCAGTGAAATCGTGGTTAAGTCAGGATTTGCGCTAGATAAAAAACGTTATTTATGGGCAATTAGTCCATCTTTACCTGTCATAGGGATTGGAATTTTAGCAGGATACCAATTTGCACCACGACCATTGAAAAAAGTTTTTGCTTTGGGTGGACCAATTGTTTTACATATCATTATACCTGCAATTGATACGCTAGTAGGCAAAGACAATAATAATCCATCGAATGAAGATATTAAGCTGTTAGAGCAAGATCCTTATTATGCACGTTTGGTGAAAACCTTTATTCCTTTGCAATATGTTGCCAATGTCTATGCTTGTTGGTTAGCGAGTCGTGAGAGTACCTCTTTACTTGATAAAATATTATTGGGTGTTTCGATGGGAGCAATCAATGGTATCGCAATTAATACCGCACATGAGCTGAGTCATAAATCTGAGCGTATTGATCATCTATTGTCACATTTGGCTTTGGTGCCTTCGGGATATAACCATTTCCGCATTGAGCATCCTTACGGACATCATAAACGTGCAGCAACGCCAGAAGATCCTGCATCGTCTAAAATGGGAGAAACATTTTATGAATTTTTCCCTCGTACGGTAATTGGTTCTTTTAAGTCAGCAATTGAAATTGAAAAACAACGTTTAAAACGTAAAGGCTTATCTTTTTGGTCAAAAGACAATGAATTGTTGCAGGGTTGGGGCATGGCTGCAGGATTTCACGGCGCTATGCTGAAAGCTTTTGGAGGTAAAATTTTACCTTATCAACTCACACAAGCAATTTATAGTATTGGTTTGTTTGAAGTCATTAATTATATTGAACATTATGGTTTGTTACGTCAGAAAAATGAAAATGGTAAATATGAACGTACTATGCCTGAGCATAGTTGGAATAATAACAATATTGTGACCAATCTATTTTTGTATCAATTACAACGTCATTCCGATCATCATGCTTATCCGACTCGTCCATTTCAAGCACTGCGTCATTTTGATGAAGCACCTGAACTGCCAAGTGGTTATGCGAGTATGTTGTTGCCTGCATTGATTCCATCAGTGTGGTTCAAAATGATGGATAAACGTGTATTTGATCATTATAAAGGTGATTTAAATCAAGCCAATATCTATCCAAAACGCCGTGCAGCATTATTTAAAAAATTTGGTGTGATTGATCGCCTTTTAAATAAAGATTGATTTGAAATAGAGAAATTTTAGCTAAAAGGGAAGCTGATTCATTATCAGTTTCCCTTTATTGTTGATGTGTTTTTATCAGATTTTTAGGTGCATTTTCTATGATTAGATTTTCTGATTGGGAAAATTAATATAATTTTATTGAGGATGTTCAGCCACCGTACCTTGTTGTTCGAGAATCATGAAGCAACATAAAGTTAGGTCAAAGATTGATAACAATGATGAGCAATAAGGGCGAGATGTTTGAGTTGCTCATCATCCATCAGTTCGGGGTGGGTAAAATCTCGAACATAGACTAAATCGGCTTCGAGCAATTGATTTACGGCACGATTGGGTTGATCGAGATAGCTAAAGGGTGAAATAGGTCATTGTTTAACGGCAGTAAAACAATGCGGAACAAAACCTTGCGCTCGTAACTTAATTTCACCCCACCCTAGCTGATCTTTATATAAGGTCATAAAGGATATTTTAGTTTGAATGACCACTGCTTTTTTTAGTTTTTCCAGTCCTGATTTATAAATCAAAAGTTCAGCATCTTGAATATCAATTTTTAAGTGGATCACCATCAATCAGATTGGTACCAAAGTCAATAATTTCAGTCAGTCGCTTGGTTTGTAATAGTTTGGCTAATATATTCGACAAAGATAATTTTTTAATTTTTATCATGTGATGCTGATCATTATTTTATTGTGTTACACATTCCTTTTCAGCTTACTTTCTTTGATGGTTTTTAAGTAGCTGAAAAGGGTAAATATAATGTAGTAATATCGATATATTTGAAAATTAGTGATTAAGTTCTTTTTTCATCCAAATTTCACAAGCATGGCTATGACCAGTGTGACCCATGGGCTGAGATAGGTGTTTGAAGCCTAATTTTTCATAAAGTTTTACAGCTTGCCATAAGTCTTTTGTCGTTTCCAAATAGCATGCATTGAAGCCGTGTTGTTGGGCGAAATCGAAGCCCAATTGTAAAATTCTCTTAGCAAAACCTAAACCACGGACTTCGGAAAGAAAATACATCTTCTGAATTTCTAAAATATCAGTCGCACCCGTGAGCGGTGATAGACCACCACCACCCAAAATTTCGCCGTGTTGATTTTCAACAATCCAATACATAGCGTTGGACTGAGTATAAACGGCATACAGATCATCAAGGATTGGATCGGCAACAGCAAAGCCTGATTCAGCAGCAAGTCCAAATTCGGCTGATACTTGACGAATAATCTGGGCTAATGCGACATTATCGGTTGCTTGAATAGGGCGTAATGTATACATGTGAAATATGAAAATAAAAAAAGATGGACTTTTATAACAAAAATCCATCGATTAAGGTGAAATCTAACGCTTTAATTCATTCAATAATTTATATTATTTCAGTTCACTTGATGATTTACCTAGCTCACGGCGGGCAATGATCAATTGCTGAATCTGCTGAGTGCCTTCAAAAATATCAAGAATTTTCGAGTCACGTGCCCATTTTTCCAATAATTCATCTTCGTTGTAGCCTACACTCGCTGCAAGTTCTACACATTTTAGTGTGATTTCATTACAGATTCGACCTGCTTTGGCTTTGGCAATGGATGCTTCTTTTGAGTTTGGTTTGCGATTGTCTGCCATCCACGTTGCGCGCATAGTGAGTAGGCGAGATGCTTCCCATTCTGCTTCCATACGGTAAATTTGTGCGGCGATATTGCTTGACTGTAAATATGGCGTTGCGTAATTGGCATCTATTTGGTCTTTAAAAATTTCCTTAATGCGTTCAAGAGATGCTTTTGCACAACCGACAGCCATGGCTGCAACTAAAGGGCGAGTATTGTCAAAGGTTTCCATAACCCCTGCAAAGCCTTTTGCTACATCAATTTCAGCATTGCCGAGTAAATTTACACCTGCAACACGGCAATCAATGAAACTAATTACGGCAGTATCTGATGCTTTAATGCCAAGCTTGTGCTCTAGGCGTTCAACCTTCATACCCGGTGTACCTTTTTTAACAACAAAGGATTTGATTGCGGCACGTCCAAGCTTTTTATCGAGTGTTGCCCAAACCACGACTGAATCGGCACGTTCACCTGAAGTCACAAATATTTTTTCACCATTTAAAATATAATCATCGCCATCTTTGGTGGCTGTGGTACGAATTGCAGCAGAGTCAGAACCACAACCTGGCTCAGTAATTGCCATTGCCGCCCAAGTACCTTTAAAGCGTTCAAGTTGTTCATCATTAGCAACGGCTGCAATAGCAGAATTCCCTAAACCTTGACGTGGCATTGAAAGAAGTAAGCCTGTATCGCCATAACACATTTCAATGACACCAAGTGCAGTTGACATATTCACGCCATTTTTATTACTTGAATCGGTATCACCACGTTTATTGACTGCTGCGCCAGCATTCATGCCATCACCACCATCATTCATACCATCAAGTAGTGAAGCGAGCATATCGAGTTCTTTGGGGTAGGCATGCTCAGCTTTATCATATTTTCGTGAAATTGGACGTAAAACATTCAGTGCTGTTTCATGTGCTTGATCCAAAAGCATTTGAAATTTTTTAGGATTCTGTAAATTCATGTGATTATTCCTTTCGTATTTCTATTATTCTTATGGATTAGGCATGTAATGCTGATTGTATAATCGCTGTTGCACGTAAGTCGCGATACCAACGCTCGACAGGGTGTTCTTTGGTAAAACCATGACCGCCTAGAAGTTGTACACCATCTGTACCAATTTTCATTGATTTTTCAGCGCACAGTAAGCGTGCTAGATACGCTTCACGGTGGAAAGGTTGACCTGCTTCAGCAAGGCTTGCTGCATTGAGAACGAGCATACGCATCGCATCAATTTCAATTGCCATATCGGCAATCATAAATGCCACACTTTGACGATGAGAAATAGGCTCACCAAAGGCTGTACGTTCATTGGCATATTTGACGCAATAGTTTTTCACGGTTTCACAGGTGCCAATTGCAAGTGCACACCACATTAAATTACCTAAATCTAAAAAAGCAGTGTAATTAAAATCATCATCACCCAAACGTACAGCAGGAGTATTGTCAAATTTTAAAGTGACGGTTTCCGCTGCTTTTAAACCCATTGCCGAAGATTTACGTACAGTAATGCTGTCATGGCGTTGAACAATAAAGACATCAGCTTGATCATTTAATTCAGCACTGACAATAAAAAGATCGGCTGTTTCACCTAAAATGACTAAAGTTTTTTCACCTGTAATGGTATAAGCACCGTTGCTTGCAGTCGCTCTAGTTTGAAGTTTGTAGGGATTAAATGCAGGTGTCGCCTCTTGAATGGCAAAACTTGCTTTAAGTTCTGGGTCATTAGCAAAAGCAGGCAGATAAGTCGACTGCACTTGTACAGAACCCCATTGGGTAATGGCGTTAATTGCACTAAAAGTTGAAAGTAAACCTGCTGTTAATGTGAAATCACCTGTGGCTAAGGTTTCAGCGATTAGAATATTGCTAAGAATGTTTTTTTCAGTTGCAACACCACCAAGTGCTTCAGGCAGAGCATAAAAGTTTAGCCCTAAATCAATACTATGTTGCCATAGTTCTTGTGGGAATGACTCATTGTGATCGGCATTGTGTGCTAAAGGATATAAAACTTCAGATGCAAACTGTTGCATGGCATCCACAGTCATTTGCTGTTCTTCTGTCAGACTTAGATCAAATAAACCTTTTTGTTGATTAGGAAGGCGCTGTTTTGTGACTTTAGCATCCGATTTAAATGCTTTTTGTGTTGCTGATAGTGTTTTAAAACCTGCTTTTGAGCCTTGATACAGTGATTTTTCGACAAATTTACGCAATTTAAGTTGATCAAGTAGATCGCTACCTGCAATTTTAGTCAATATATTTAAGCCCAACCCCTGAGCTTTATTTACCATGTTGGTCATTCCGTAGTGCCTGTTCTTGTATTGGTATGTTCAGTATCGTGCCACGCAAAAATATAAAAAACTATGTCGCATTTGACATGGGAGTTGACCTAAGATAAATGGTAGTAGGTGTGTGTTTTATTGATTTAAATATCTAATTTTTATTATTTATTTATTTGCTTGTAAAGTGCTAAATTAAGTTAAATTGACCAAAATGACAAAAAATAAAGATTGTCATTTCGGTCTAAACAATATGAATGAATTTTATTTTTTAGCTTGGACAAATGGTGTAACCATTTTACGGACATTGGTCTTGGCTTCAATGACGGTCATAAAAGTATATGCACCAATAAATTTACGACTAATAAACATAAATTCTTTCGGTGGAATGCTGAAATAACGTGATGTCATTGATTTAGATGCACGTTGCATCACACGGCTATGTAGTTGGCTTTTTTTCCAATCATAACGGTGATGTTCATCCATTACACCTGTAGGTAAATCAGGATTATTCAATGGTGTACTAAAAGCTTCAGTAGCAAGTAAAAATACTTTTGCCATATCAGGTTTTATGCTTTGAGGCATATTGTCAAAGAATTCATAACCTGACATTGAACTGACCATATCTTCAGCATTATGATGATAGCCCGCTTTAATCAGGTTGCGCGCAACAGAAAGTAATTGTGTATCAAACTGACGAATGGCACCAAAATCAAGCAAAATAATTTTATCTTGAATATCTGCACCATTACCTAAACGAACCAAATAGTTACCAAAGTTTGGATCGGTTTGCATTTCACCCCATTCAAACAGTTCACGAACGGCAATTTCAAGTGAGGCTTCACCCAATAAGTTACGGCGTTCTTGAGGTAAAGAGAGCATAACGGGACTATTAATGGGTACGCCACGTTCAAAGGTCATACACAAAATTTGATTAGTGCAATATTTATCAATGATGTGTGGCACGACGTAACGCGCATCATCTTTAAGGCGATCAGCAAAGCGTTGCGTGGTTGCTGCTTCGACCTGATAGTTGACTTCACGATGCATCATTTCACGGACTTCATCGAACCATTGATCAAATTCACGTGTTTGTGGCACCATGCGTGTCAGTTTCAGCATGTTTTTAAATAAGCTCATATCTGAGTCAATGGCATCTGCCACACCCGGATATTGAACTTTAAGGACAATTTCTAAACCATCAGAATTACGTGTTGCGCGGTGTACTTGTGCGAGTGATGCTGTACCAATCGGTTCGTGATCGATAGTCAAATCATTTAATTTTGAACCTAATTGAGCTTTCAATTGTTCATGAATAGCAGGCCATGCTAATGCAATCGTTTGATTATTCAGTGTATTAAGTGCTTGAGTGATTTCTTCAGGTAAAAAATGTTCGCCATACAGTGCCATCATTTGCCCGATTTTCACGATTGAGCCTTTGAGTTTACCGATTTCTGATACCAAATATTCGGCTTGTTCCTTCATAACTTTTTTACGCTTTCTCTCTTTTTCTTCTTCACTTGAGAAAATAGAACCTGCACTAGAAGCAGCCCAACGGCTTCCCGCGAGTAATGATGCTTTGGCAATAGATAAGCGACGATCCATAGAGGAGGTCTTTAACTCTTTAAGCTTATCGTTCTGATCTGACATGAAGATGAAATCCTTTGAGAGATGCGCACAGGTAAATTATAGTGAATCTTACCTGTTCTGAATGTATTAAACTAGTTCAATGAGATAGACATGATGCTTTACAATCCGCCTCATCATACGGCATTTTTTGAATATGACAATGCTACAACATATAAAAAATAGTTCATTTTAGTCAGGATTTTAGCCAATAAGTAATTACAAAAAAAATTACATATGATATTGAATTTTAATTGTTTCACGCTTCATTAACTGAGTTTTATTTAGCTGAATATATTGCGTCATCAGTTCTGTCACAGCAGGATGTTGAAATCCTGAAGCATAGCCTTTGACAATGATAATACTTGGCAGGCTAAAAAACAGATAGTGAGCATCTTCAAGCGTTGCAGGACTATAGATGCCTTGCTCGGTTAGTACATGTTGAAGAAATTGTTTTTCAATATGAACAATGTTGGAGTGTTGATCATTCCACCAATTTTGGCGCATTGCCAAGAGGTTATTATGTTTGTAGCTCATAGGAGAGATTTAAATGACTAATCAATACTTTAATATAGTGTGAATAATGAAAGAAATACAAGTGACTTTGTTTGATCTTTTTTTAATAGTTAAGTAAAGCGTTGGATGAATAAAAAGAGGTCTTGTTGATTCGAAAAAATCAAAGACAAGACCATTTAAAGATCAATATTTTATGTTTAAATTTTACGTTTATCTAATTGGTGAGATAAGGTATCACCAATCGCTTGAACACAAATGACTAGAATTACCAATACGACAATAACGGCAAGCATGATCTGCATATCAAAGCGTTGATAGCCATACCTGTAGGCAATGTCACCTAAACCACCTGCACCAATTGCACCTGCAATAGCAGAAGAGTTAATCATAGTGACGATTGTGACAGTAAAGCCAGCCACAATACCAGGTAAAGCTTCAGGCAATAATACATGCCATATAATTTGCTTACGATTACAACCCATTGCTTGAGCAGCTTCAATTAGACCACGATCAACTTCTCTTAAACTTACTTCTGCAATTCGTGCAAAAAAGGGAGTTGCTGCGAGCGTTAGTGGAACGACAGCAGCCCATACGCCATAACTTGTACCAACAATCCATCGCGTGAATGGAATTAAGGCAACCATTAAAATTAAAAAGGGAACAGAACGTGTAATATTGACCACACTGCCTAAAACTTTATTTATCCCTTTTGATGGGTAAATACCGTGTTGGCTTGTATTGACCAAAATGACTGCCAAAGGCAAGCCCATTAAAAATGCAAAAAAATGCCGATATACCCACCATTAATACAGTATCAGTTGTACCGCTAATTAATAAATCAATGAGTTGATTAGACATAACCGAGTACCTCTAAATCTGTTATTGCTGGAGCTAATACTTTTTTTAATGCAAAGAGATTGAGTGTTGTATTTGATACTGCAATGATGAGCGAACCAATAAAATGTCCTTGAATGGTATCGATATGACTTCGATATAAATGTACAGGCACATTAAATTGTTCAAAAATAATTTTAAAATCAGGACACTCTAAAAGTGTTGTGGAATATCTTAGTTTTAAAATGGTTTGAGTACGCTCTGGTGTAATATCTTTGTGTAATACCACAGGAAGATCTGATTGTTCAAAGCTCAGTAATTCTTGGGTAATGGCTTGTTGTGGTTCAGAAAATACCGACCACACTTGTCCAGCTTCTACAATTTCACCTTGTTCAATTACAACTACCTGATCACAAATCTCTCGAATGACTTGCATTTCATGGGTAATTAAAACAATGGTAATACCTAATTTCTGATTGATTTCTTTTAAAAGTGAGAGCACGACGGCAGTACTTTCAGGATCAAGTGCCGATGTCGCTTCATCACAAAGTAAAATTTCAGGATGATGAACGAGTGCGCGTGCAATACCCACACGTTGTTTTTGTCCACCAGAGAGTTGTGAAGGGTAATTTTCTATTTTTTCACTCAGCCCAACAAGATTAAGCACTTCTTTTACACGAGGCTCAATTTCAGATTTTGAATAACCTGCAATTTTTAATGGCAATGCAACATTTTCATATACTGTTTTTGCAGACATAAGATTGAAATGTTGAAAAATCATGCCTATTTTTTGTCGAAGTTGAATGAGTTCGGCGTGTTCTAATTGAGCTAAATCTTGCTGGTGGATTAAAATTTGCCCTTTACTGATTGATTCAAGTCCATTTAATGTACGTATTAAAGATGATTTTCCCGCACCACTTTTACCAATAATACCGAAAATTTTACCCTGCGGAATATCTAAGTTGATATTTTTAAGTGCATGTATTTGGGTGTTTTGAATATCATAATATTTATCTAAATTTCGAATTTTAATGTGTGGGACTGTGAAGTCGACCTGTGAACCAAAACTAACCATAATTCTTTCCTTATGCTATGGATGATATTCTGGGAAGTTACTTCCAACCAGGGAACCAAAGTGTAGGACCAAAATCTGCATCTAATGCCTGTTTTACTTTTGGTGAGTTTTGATAAATCTCAACGAATTTTTTGAGCTTATCGTCTTTGTCAACATAGTCATCACGCACTGCAAATAAAATGGCAAAGCGTTTATCTGTATTGGAATCAAAAAGTAAGGCTTTTTCAGGATCAGCAGTTTTCGCCATGCGTAAATAATGTGGATAACCGAATGCGAGATCGACATCATCAATAGCACGTGCTGTTTGAGGACCTTCAACTTCTGTAAATTTCAAGTTTTTGGGATTTGTTGCAATATCATTCAAACTTGCTAAAAAATTATCAGGCTGTTTAAGCGTAATCAGTTTGGCTTGTTGTAATAACTGTAATGCACGTCCCTGATTGACAGGATCATTGGGAATGACCACTGTGGCATTTTGAGGTAGAGCATCAAAGCTATTATATTTTTTGGAATATAAACCAACATGCGTTGCTGCACCGACTGCAAAGCCTTTGATTTTAAAATCTGTTTCTTTTTTTGCATTATCAAGAAAGGGTTGATGTTGAAAGAAATTGGCATCAATATCACCATGATTGAGAGTAATATTGGGTGTGTTCCAATCGGAAAATTCCACCAATTTGACATTAATACCTTGATTTTTGGCTTCATCTGCAGCCACTTGTAACGGTTTAGCAAAAGATGGACTGATACCAATCACGAGTTCATTTGATGTCGTTTTTTTATTATAAGTCCATACCAAAAGCCCTATGACTAATGTGGCAATGACTACGCCAATGAGCGAAAGTTTAGATTTTGAAGCTTGTCCCATGATTTACCTCTATAATTTTAAGTCGATAATGTGATTGTCATTAATGTCATCGTCATCATCGAAAATGTTTTAAAAATGTGGATTGCTTTACGCAGTATGCTTTTGTTGCGTGTTTAGATGATGTTGCACAGAATCTTTATTCTTTGACGTGCTTTTACATCGGAACTGCTGAACTGGGTGTGTTTCTGATAAATGATCACCTTGCTGAAACAGCTTGTGACGCAAACTTCCATCTTCATACGCTGTTTTATAACGTCCACGTTGCTGTAATTCAGGAATGACCAAGCGAATGAAATCTTGATGCGATTCAGGTGCAACGGTTCGCGTAAGATTGAAACCATCGACACCCGTTTCATCCAAAAACTGAATCAATTTTTCAGCGACAGTTGCACCGCTACCGACAATGAGGGGATAACGACCGCCCAAAATATGTTGGGCTTTTAAATCATTAATGGTGGTTTTTTGTTCTTTAAATTTTTTGTTTACTGAGGCAATACTATTGGTTGGTTTATAGGGAATCGCTTCATTTGCTGCAAACTGAGAAAGATCAATACCGACAGAGCTTGAAAAATGGGCAAGACCAGCTTCAGGACTTGCATAGTGAATGTACTCAGTGAGCTTTTCCTGCGCCAATTCATCAGTTTCAGCCGTTACTACAGTAATCCCGACAAAGAGTTTAATTTCGTCAGGATTTCGACCTTGCTGTTGGGTTTGCGTTCGAATTTTGTCCACTTGTGTTTTTAGTTTTTCAGGACTATCTGCACCAATAAACATAGCTTCAGCGTGTTGCGTTGCAAAAGATAAACCTTTAGCTGATGCGCCTGCCTGATAAAGAACAGGTGTTCTTTGTTTCGATGGTGAAACTTGAAAAACGCCCTGACTTTGATAAAACTTACCTTGATGTTGAATCTCATGAACTTTATTTGGGTCTGTAAAAATGCGATTGATCTTATCCTTTTGAATTGCATCATTTTCCCAAGAACCTTCCCAAAATTTGTAGCAAAGTTCTAAAAATTCTTCGGCTTGTTCATAGCGTAAATCATGATCTTTCAGCCCTTTATGTCCAATCAGCCGTTCAGCACTATCGAGATATCCTGTAACGATATTCCACCCAATACGACCTTGAGTGAGATGATCAAGACTGGCAAAACGCCGTGCAAATTGGTAAGGAGATTCATAGCTTAAATTGACTGTAATTCCAAAACCAAGATGCTGAGTGACTGCTGCCATCGCTGAAACAAGTGTACTTGGGTCATGACTTGGCAATTGAATCGATTCTTTTAAGGTTAAATCAATATTATGTTGATAAACATCATAAACGCCTGTGATATCAGCAATAAATAGGCCATCAAATAAACCCTTTTCTAAGGTTTCTGCTAGTTCAGTCCAATAACTTAACTCATTAAAACGATTTGATTGATCACGAGGATGTGTCCAAAGTCCATGATTTATGTGACCGACAGAATTCATATCAAATGCATTTAACAAGATTTTTTTAGATTTAGATCTGTTAGTAATATTTGTCATTACAATGTCCCTCTGCGTGGGGGAGAAATGCCGTTTAACACATGATTGGCAATAAAGTAATATTTCCAGCGTGAGGCATCATGTAGTGTATGAACACGGGCATTACGCCAAAAACGGTCAAGCCCATCCTCACGTTGACTACCACGACTACCTGCGAGCTCAATCAGTTTAGACGATGTTTTTAATGCTGTTTCAGTGCTATGTGCACGTGCTTTGGCGACATCTAAAGAGGCTTTGGCAATATTTTCAATCGTTGGATGTGGACGGGCAGCATCAATTGAACGAGCTGCTTGTTTGAGTAAAACTTCACTTGCACGAACATCGGCAATAATGCGACCCAATTCATATCGTGTTAATGGGTCTTCTATTGCAGTTGCCACACCTGAATCGATCCATGGACGAGCTTGGCGAACACGTACAAGCGTTTCTTCAAATGCCGCACGTGCAATACCTGTTTCAATGGCTGCATGCATAATTTGCGCAATTGGACCAACGAGTGTAGGTTTAGTAAATGCGTTATCAAACGGAATGATGTCTTCAGCAAGTACTGGCACTTGATTGAATTTTACAGTGCCACTACCAGTGGTTCTTTGTCCAAATCCCGACCAATCATCAATCAGCTCAAGTCCTTGACTGTTACGGGGGACAAACGCCAAGAATTCACGTTGATTTTCATCTTTTACCAAGGTTGGAATCCGCTGTGCAAATAAGCTTCCTGTGCAATAAAATTTTTCACCATTGATTTCGAAGTCTTGTGCCATTTGCTTAATTGAGGTTTGTTTTTGGGCTGAATTTTTAGTTTTAAATTCAGCTAAGGCATTACCAAAACGTGCACCTTGTAAAACTTCGGCATACAGTTTCTTTTTTTGTTCGAACGTACCTGTATTACGTAAAACCTCAAGGGCATAAAAATGATTTTGTGGAATTTGTCCAATCGAACCATCTACACCGCTCATGAGTGCAATGATTTGCGCGAGGGTATAACTTGAAACATCTGCTCCACCAAACTCTGTAGGTACTGTAATTGCCCATAGTCCAGATTGACTATAGGCTTCAATTTCATCAAAAGGTAAAATTCGTTCAGCATCACGTTGTACAGCACGGGTTTTAAATTGTTCTGCCAAATGCTGTGCAATTTCTAAAGCTTCCACATCAGATTGAATGATATGTGCATGTGACACTAGCTTGGGTTGAAATGAAACAATATTTTGAAATGAGGTCATGTGGCTTCTCCTTAAATCCAAGCATGTCGAGCAGGCAGTGTATGATTGAGGTAATAATCACCTAAGGCATGTAATTTCCAACGAACAGGATCATGTAAGGTATGAACACGGGCATTACGCCAATGTTGATCTAAATTATGGATACTGAGACTTGAACGACTACCACCAAGTTCAAACAATTTTTCTGAGATGTGTAAGGCCGCATCATTGGCATAGACTTTGGCTTCAGCGACTAAAATAGAGGCTTTCGCTGCTTGTTCATTGGAAACAGTATCTAGAGCATCAAGTTCATCTAAATATTCAGCTGCTTCATCAAGCAATAATATTGCAGCATCTAATAAGACAACTGACTTGCCAACTTCTTGTAATGTGTAATGCTCAAAACTGGCTTTTTCGACTTGTGCATCGACAATTGGGCGAGCTTTTTTGACTGCTGAAAGTGTATCTTCAAGAGCAGCTTCCGCAATTCCTACATCAATTGCAACTTGAATGAGCTGTGAGAATGCACCACGATAATTCGTTTGATTGGAAAGTTTACGCTCATCAAAAATAAGAAGAGGGTTGACTTTTACTTGTGTGAGTTTGACTGTACCACTAGACGTTGTTCGTTGACCAAAACCATTCCAGTTATCGATGACCTCTACACCGTCAGCTTGTCGATCAATAATTGTAAGAACAACATGACCATCAGGGTGAATGGCTTTAATTGCGAGCCAATGTGCGAAAGAGCTACCTGTTGAGTAAAATTTTTCTCCATTGACAAATAAACCACCATCTTTTTCAATTAATGTTGTGTTGAGCGTTTTTGTATCTTTAGTATGGCGTTCAGGACCACCGTTGGCTAAACGTTTACCTTTTAAAATTTCATTAAAAACAAAATGTTTTTGTTCATCTGTACCCATAATGTCAATCATGTTAAGTAAAGCAATTTGATTTTGAGGAATCTGTCCGAGGCTGGAATCTGCTTTATTGATGATGCGGAAAACTTGTGCGAGAGTTGTATTTGAAACAAATGCACCACCAAATTTTTTAGGAATACGTATACCGCCTAATCCCTTTTCACTAAAGGCATCGACTTCAGCAAACGGTAGCAGTCGTTGCTGATCACGCTCATTACGTCCTTCCAATGCAAAATCTGCGACTTGATAAGCTGCTTGAATTGCATCGAGATCATTTTCAATAATATGAATATTTTCAAAGATTAACTGAGACATAAAAACACCTATATTTGATGTTTAAAAGCTAACCTTGAAAAGTGGAAAGATTAAGCAATGGATTGTGAATAACTTATAAAAATATAATTTAAAAACAAATTTTGCTATATTTTTCATTTTAATGAATATGCTAAGTGATTGATTAAGATTAGTTTATGGGGTGTGCTTTGGGGGTGAAAAAACCAATTCAGATAGACTTATCTACATTTCAGATATTTTAGACATAAAAATGTATAAATTAAGCTAATTTGATTGATGAGATTTATTAAATATTTGGATAAAAAGCACATTGTAATTCTTAAATACACTCACTAAAGTATCCAACTGAAATCGTAGGTTTTTATAAAGCCGAAATAGAAAAATAAATGTGGAGTATTTATGAGAACTTTATACCAATTTCCTTTATCACACTTTTGTGAAAAAGCGCGTTGGTTGCTAGATCATAAGGAGTTGGACTTTATTGCCCAAAATATGATGCCTGGCGTACATCGTGCATTTGCTCAACTCAAAACAGGGCAAAATAATTTACCCATTTTAAAAGATGGCGAGCGTTGGATTGCAAATTCGACACAAATAGCATTGTATTTAGATGATACCTATCCTGAACATCGCTTACTGAGTACAGACACTAACTTAAGAGACAAAATTTTAGAGATTGATCTTATTTGTAATGACTTGGGTACACATGTCCGTCGTTGGGGGTTAGCTGTGACTCTGGCAATTAGTGATGAACCGATTGAAATTATGATTGGTGAAAAAGGGTATTTGCGCCGTTTTGAAAAATTTTCCAAACCTTTGTTGAAAAGTCTAGTGGCAAAAAATTATCAACTTGATGAAGTGACGGTTGCAGAATCGAAAGAAGCACTTGATAAAATCATTGATGATTTAAATGTAAGGCTCATTGAAAATGGTTGTCGTTATATGGTTGGAAGCCGCTTAGGACTTGCCGATATTGCAGTCTGTTCAATGCTTGCACCATTACTTGAGCTCGTAGGCACGCCGTGGGAAAATGAGCACTATGAAGATCAATCTGATGCGTTTGCCGATTATAAAAAACAACTACTGAATTTACCACTAGGTCAGTATGTGCAACGTATTTATGCTACAGAACGCAATGCAATGGTCGATTGGCGTGGCGTTTAAGTTTTTATATATTATTTTTCTTAATTTTTCTAAAAGTAGGGAATTAAAAATAATAAATAATTTTATTGTGGGAAATAAATAATTTTTAATGTTAAATTGAAGTAAATATTTTCAATGATTTATCTTTGCACGGGAGTAGGTGATGGAACTTGATCGTTATGATAAACAGATTCTTGAGATTCTGACTCATGAAGACATCAACCTTAATGAATTGTCTGAACGTATTAATCTCTCAGTCAGTTCAGTGCATCGTCGTATTAAAAACTTGATTGAAACAAAGTTGATGACACATTTAAAACGTGATATCAACTATGAAAAATTAGGTTTTAAACTACATATCATTTTACAAGTTTCCTTGAGTAAACATGATACAGATACTTTTGCTAAATTTTTGGAGGAACTAGAAAGCATTCCAGAAGTGATCAATGCATTTTTAGTGACAGGGCAAACGGCTGATTTCTTAGTGGAAGTTGTGGCGAAAGATATGGAAAATTATAGTGAAATTTTACTCAAAAGAATTGGGAAAATTGAACATGTCGTGGCACTGCATTCAAGCTTTGTCATTAAAGAATATAATCATGTTTTCGATTGTAGTCGCTTGCTGAGCCGAGTTTAAGTCAAAGTTGGTATGCTGTTTGAAATATCTAAATTAACAATGATATTAATTAAGAAACGCACCTTTTAGTGCGTTTCTTTTGCTTCAATTCGACTTAATCGTCTAATTCCGCCATGACTTCTTCTGTGAACTCAACGTTAGTATAAACATTTTGCACATCATCAAGATCTTCAAACATATCAATCATTTTTATGATTTTCTTCGCTTGATCAACATCAGAAATCAACGCTTTTGTTGAAGGGTTCATGGTTACTTCAGCATTATCAGATTTCAAACCTGCAGCGGCTAAAGCATCTTGCACATCACCAAACGATTCAGGGGTAGTGATGACTAAGATTTCATCCTCACTCACTTCAATATCTTCTGCACCCGCTTCTAAAGCTACGTCCATGATTTTATCTTCTAAAGACACATCTTCAAAAGTAATTTCACCACGTTTAGTAAACATATACGCAACAGAACCTGCAGTACCTAAGTTACCATCTGTTTTAGAGAAACAGTGACGAACGTCAGGAACTGTACGGTTCAGGTTATCCGTCATGGTTTCAATGATGACAGCAACACCGCCGACACCATAACCTTCGTAGGTGACTTCTTTTAAATCAGCATTTTCTTCGCCGCCAACACCACGTGCAGTTGCACGGTTGATGGTGTCACGTGTCATGTTTGCAACTAATGCTTTTTCGACAACCGCACGTAAACGTGGATTCGATGCGACATCACCACCGCCTAAGCGAGCAGCGGTTACAATTTCACGAATAAATTTTGTAAATACTTTTGCGCGGCTCGCATCTTGTTTTGCTTTACGATGCTTTGTGTTTGCCCACTTGGAATGACCCGCCATGCGAAATATGCTCCTTGTAGATTGGCTTTATGCCATATCAAATTGATGCAATTCTACCATAAGCACTTTTTTCAGAGAAAGTGCTTATTTTTTGGAAATGCGTCAGATTAATGATTTTTTTCTTCAGGAATGACAATATCTAGACCTGTATGTTCTTTATATAGGCGTTTTATTTCAGCAAGGTCTTGATCTAAATCGGAAGGATATATTTTTCCAAAGATTCCGCCTTGTTTAGTCTTCGAATTAGCATACATCAGCACAATAGGTACACCCGCAGCTTTTGCAATATGCCAAAAACCTGTACGAATAGGTTTACGGGGTTGCCCACGTTCAGCACGTGTTGCTTCGGGAGCAATAACTAAGTTGAATTTATCATTGGCTTCAAAAAGCTCAACCATCTGGGAAACAATATCTTTATTGGATTTACGATCAACTGGAATACCACCAAGTTTATTTAAAATTGGCTTCATAGGACCTTTGAATAATTCTTTTTTAATCAAAATATGAATTTTCAAATCAAAAATTTGGAAAATAGCCAACGATAAAACTGCATCCATCATGGAAGTGTGCTCAAATCCAATAATAACTTGTTTTTTTTCGAGAACATTGGGTTCAACTCGATACGTCCATCCTGCAAGTTTAAAGGTGAGTTCACCCAACATCTTTTTCATTTTCAGCCTATACAAATGTATAATAATTTAAGATGTGCATTTTGCGATGAATATTTTAAAAAAACAATATCGATATTGTCAGAACTTTGTGATTGTATGTACCATGATTTATAAGCAATAAAAAACCTAAATAAATATATATTCACTTTTTTAGATCATTAAATATCAGCGACAGATCGTTGAAAATGTAAGTCTCAAAATAGGTAATTTTTATTTCTGAAAATGCGCTCTTAATATACGGCGTAATTCTAAAATTACTTCAGGTGTTTCATGTGTTAATTGCCCACCTTTATCACGGTTTCAGACACAGCACCATCTAAATGTGAACTGGTGTAAGGGACAATCCCATCTAAGTATTCTGGACTTTTATTGTATTGTTTTTTTTACTAATTATCGAATGAAAAGGTACATTGGGTGTTGGCATGATATTGGTCGTGGGGAGTATGAAACGTGATTTTTATTTAAGCCATTTTTCACATATGGCAGTAGGTGTAATTTGCTATTTACTAAATAAATAATTAATAGGTTAACTATGTAAATTTAGCAGAGTATTTAGTGAATGGTCATGTAGATAATAAAAAACCCATCACAAGGATGGGTTAAATGGAGTTTGTTGTGCTAAATCAAAGTCAAAAATATATAGACGAAGCCTTACTCTCATAAGATTTGATCAAAGCAGTTTTAGTACTTACAATAATTCTTATCAACTCGATTACCAATTATGCGACAGAGCATTAAAAATTAATCCATTTCACAATGAATATGTAATTTATCCGTGTAGTAATCTAGGGCTAAGTCTAAATCTCGCAATAACTTCTCAGAAGTGAAGTCATTGGGTGCTGCTTCTAGTAGGGTTGGTACATATTTTTGTATATACAAATTCGGATAATCAATGCATAAAATTTGTTTTTTAATATGTAATTGGGTTTTAGGATTGTCTAATTGATCTAAATATTTATTGATTTGGATATCAACTTCCTCAATATCTTGACTTGATTTAAGTTGTATCTTTTGGGTATCGGATAGATCAACAGGATCAGATTTTTTTTGACAACCTGGAATTGCTAAAATAAATATCAAATAGAATTTAATTTTATTTTTCATAACATGCCCCTAAAAGTAGACCTCTAACCAAATTCTACATTCGTGATCAAGTGACATGCTCCATGCAGCTTCTCTGTGTAGTTTAACAACCACCAACTTAACCCCGATTCCAATGTGAGGTTTGAGGCAGTTTCTAATGTCAGAGGCTTTACCTTTATGTTTAATTATCCATGTAGATTTTAATAACTTTACACAACCATTAGAGATAGAAAGAATTGCATTGGTAATATCCTCAGTATCATAATTTTCTGAGTGGTCGTAACTTATTAAATAGTTCATATCGTGCCCTTTTAGATTATAAAAAAAAGGGGAAGCTTTAATGGCTAAGACAATCTACTAATGTTGTGGAGTAGTAAAATGTTTATCCCCTTGTTCTTTAAGACGTAAATAATATTTCATAAACTGTATTGGTCATTTTTTGTACGACAAATATTTTTACCATGTTTTTGAAGGTATATCTGCTTTTTAGATGTAAATTTTGATCATATTTTTTAATGATTTTAGATGTTTAGAACGGAAATATAATATTTTACTTAAGAATAATTTAACTATTGTTTGTCGATTGCACTATTTTTCTAAATAATATTTTTATGGTTGGTTTTAATATCAACTGTAAGTGAGTTATAACTATCTGTAGATAAAAGAAAAACCCACACGTGGTGGGTTTTTAAAATGTGTAAAATGCTTATTTCTTATATTCAGTAATATTTATAGGTTTATCTTTTACAAACTCAACAATACCTTCACCATTCTTAAAATGTATAGATACACCGTCATTGTTTGCTAAACGAACTCCACTTGCAGATACTGCAGCTTTTAAATGAATAACTCGATCTGAGTTATCAGTCATTATAGCTGTTTCAAAATTATCAGAAGATTTTAGTTGAATAGTTAGATCCATTGGACCAACAAAGTTAATCACCTGAGTTTCAATTGGAATGCTTGGCACATTTTCTACAGGCATAGCTATTTGTGTAGGAGATGAATTACAACCAGCCAATGCTAATGCAATCATTGAAGCGCCAATAAAATATTTCATATTAAAAAGTCTTTAGGTTTAAATATTGGAAATAGCATCTTAACTATCTGAAATGATAGATAAAGGTGTATTAACATTTAGATGACAAAAAATATCCACTGCAGTTACTAGGTTAGATTTTAGAAGAAAAATATTAGGTATATATTTAATTTTAATCAATTTTTATCATTCTAAAAAATTATTGTTATAATCCTTCACGTTTTATGCACATTTGTGCTTCTTTTTAACTTAACTGTAAATTATTTTTATATGAATTTTAAATTTTTGAGTGCGATTGCACTATTGTTGGGACTTACCAATCCATTAAATGCCATGCCTTTTGATCCATTAATTGGTACATGGAAGGTTATAGATGACAGGACTGGATCTTATATTTCAGATATTGTAGTTCGTAAAGATTCGAAAACAGAGCAGTATAGTGCTGTTGTCACTAAGAATTATCCGTTGCTCGGTAAATCAATTTCTGAAACATGTGTTAAATGCCAAGGTGCTCTGAAGGATCAACCCATTTTTGGAATGGAGACGTTAAGAGGACTTGTTGCTGATAGTGATAAACAGCGCTTTCGTAAAGGTGTTTGGATTAATACACAGGATGGTCAGGTCTACAATATTGATGCTCGCTTAAGCGTATCAGGAGATCAGCTTAAAGTTCAAGGTAAAGCTAAAAGCAGTAATACTATGAGCAACATGACATGGAAAAAACTTTAAAGATTTTCGTGGTATTAAATTAGGGGGCTTAGAAAGAAAACATATCTAAAATCGCCCAAAGGCGGTTTTTATTTATGCAGTATTTATAAGATATATTTTATATACATCTTTAATCGAAGTATATATAATGCGAGCCGCATAACGCAACCTGAATCAGCGCAAATGATTTGGTTGAGCCCACTTAGAAATAGGTGGGCTTTTTAATGCTTAAACTTTATACAAGGTGCTTGTGACATGCAAAAAAGTAAATAATACAACAGCGATTATTCTTGTGCGATTGTAGGCTAGTGTGTTGGTTCACGGAGAATTGCTGTATAACAAGTTGTGGATAAAACGATATTTAATACGATAAGAAGTGACATGTTTTTCCAAAAGTATAGATTTCACACAAAAAGAAGCCCTTGAAGCCAGGCTTTATTTATTATGATAGTGGATTATTCATGTAATTTAAGCCCCTACATGGTAAAATTGAAATGTATATAAAAGTATAATTTTATATTTCATGAAATTTTTTTGCGGGGGAATATACGATGGCTAGAATTAGTCTAGAGTCTTTAAACGATATTGATGGTTTTATTGCGGCTGCACTTGTAGATAGTGATAGTGGTTTATCATTAGCAGCAATAGGGAATGGTATTGATTTAGAGCTTGCAGCAGCAGGAAATACGGAAGTTATTCGTGCTAAACGTAAAACTGTTAAGGTTTTAAATTTACAAGATCAAATTGAAGATGTTTTAATAACATTGGGTAAGCAGTACCACATTATTCGTCCATTAGAAACAAATGATAATTTATTTCTATACGTAGTTTTAGATCGTTCAAAGTCGAATTTAGCAATGGCTCGTCATGAGTTAAGAGGCTTTGAGAAAGGGCTAGATTTCTCTTAATCGAATTGCTGTAAATTTTAGAGCTCATCGAAAGATGGGCTTTTTATTATATTAAAATAACATATTGTTTAATTTAAGAAATTGAAAATAATAAGTTAATTTAAAAATTTAACTTTTCTTTGAAAAAATATTGAATTTGTGAGAAAGTGCAGTTCTAGTAAAATAATGAGAACTATAAGATGACACCTTTAATTAAAGTAGTCCTAAAAAGAATAAATTTTCGAATGAATACTTCAGTTATTATTGGACATCCAGCTGATGAATCATTTATCAAGTACCTTTTAAAATGGTTACATCAACATAATGAAGTTTTGATTGTTGAAGAGATAACTCAGTGGGCAATTAAAAATAATTGGTCAGAAAGCCATATAGAAGATATTGGATGTTGGGCGAAGAAAATTATAGAGGGTAAGCCAGTTACAACAAGATATGTGCCTTCATTTACAGAAAACTATTTTAGTGATTTATTAGTTGAAGCAAGAAATAGTCAATTATGATTTTATAAACCTTCAATAGGGCGTTTTGCACCTAAATAAATGTATATGTTTTCATTTGATATATTCTTAAAAATAATATGGAGTTGTGGTATGGTGAATTAATAGCAAGTGCTAATACCATGATTCAACTGAAGATCAGCTTGAAAAAATTGTGATAAAGATTGTATTTGTGGTTTTAGATGATTACCTGCGGATAGCTAATTGCCTTATTTAAAAAAGTTATAGTTTTCACAAATACAACATTGCCGCAGAAAATATTTGATAACTTTTAGTTCTAACCTTAACGGATGGAAGCTATGAAATATTTTACAATACTTAGCTTGGTCTTATTATTTGGTCTAACTGCTTGTCAAAAGCGGGATACAGATACTAGTCAGCAAGATAAAGCAACATCTCCACACTCCATGGATAAAGATAAATAAAAAATCCCGTACATTGCGGGTTTTTTAATGGATGCAGACGACTACTTTTGGAAAAATAAGAAACGTCCACTGAAAATAAACCCCCGCTCTAAACCATTACCCAAGGTAAAAGAAAAATATTTAGAAGCAGAAGGGGATTTTGAACAATCTTTAAAAGTTCTTAAACTTAAATATGCAAAGAAATTTCAATTTAATTCGTTTAAGCATTGGCATTTTGACTTTCACTTTATTGAATGCTTACATAAGGCTTACATGGATTCAAATATTAAAAAACCACTTAGGATTAATGCACCTAAGTGGTTGTTTTATTTGGTGGGCCCAGACGTTACCATACTTTAATTTAAGCTATTGTTTTAAAAACAATTACTTTAGCTGAATAAAAAAAGATACAAACTTGGATACATAGGTTATTTTTGTTATTTTTTGTGTTTATTTTCTTGAAGTTAAGAGTTGAACCGATTCAGCACTAATTGAACATCATCATTCAATAAATAATATTCTGGTAGATGTTAGCGATTGTTCTAAACAGACTAAATGACTAAATTAGCCTGTAATCATTGCTGTATAAGGCTTTGTATTTAGCTAGTACTTGCCAAGTGCTGCCTAAATGACTAAGTGAAATAGCTATTTAGCGATCCTTTTAGTCACTTAGTCATCTAGTACAATACTAATTTCCATCTTGAAAGCCCTTAATAGCAAGGCTTTCAAGCTAATTTAGTCACTTAGTCACTTTCTCCTAATAAAAGTGGATTTAAAACGACTAGGCGCTTCTTATTAAGTATTTCAACTTTTAAATAATTCGAGTCTTCTAATTGCTGAATAATCATTTCTAAAAGATTCTTATTTTTCTGCATCGGTCTAGGGCATGAAGTCTGCATATAAGAGTAAGTAAGTCTGTCAGTTTTTTGCTGCACACATTTACCTATAAGCCATTTAACAAGCCGTTCAGCTTCACTTTCTGCTTTAATTTCAATATCTGCATACATTGACCATTCATTTAATGAATATTTAATAACCTCACAAGCACCTTTTAATATTTTCGCATCAATACACTGCAAGCCCTCAAAATAAGCGAATACAGTAGCTAGGCGGCGTGCTAATTGACTAGCACGACTGGCAAATGCTTGTAGAAATTCATAACGCTGGCCTTTGGCTTGCAACTCCTCAAAGATATTATAGAAGGCTGCATCAATTTCTCTTGCTCCATCATTCATAGATAGAACGTAGCGACCATTGTGTAATTCATATTCAGGCTTAATCTGAGGGCAGTCATCGAGCAAATACTCACACCGTGTCCAGTAGGCGATAAGCCTGTGGTCGGTACTTACATTCTTATTTCTATAGGCTGCGTCCTGTAGGCGTGTACCTGCTAAATTTTCAGGAATGGTTAAGATAAATCTTGGCAAAAAGCCCTGACCTCTTAACACGGGGTCTTTTAGCGCATCTGCTAGGACTTCATGTTGCCCTTGTAAGCTAAAAGACAATCGAGTGTCATAAGCTCGGCCGCTTCCGTTCATGTTTGACTTAGACCGTGTACGCTCCACAAAACCCTCATCAAATAGCTTTGCATAGCCTCCTAGTGCTTGATTACGTGTATCAGCTTTCATGCTATGACCACCAAAAAACTGACCTGCTTCATCACTTGCAATGGATGCATTATTCAAAATACCATCAATATATAAACCTGCAATAGACTCAAGAGTTATATCGCTATAAAGGGTACTTGGATCATTGGGTGGTGGATTTTCAGCACAATATGCTTCACGTTCCTTTTTAGGCAGTCCAGCCTGTGCGCTTTTCCATTGTTCAAGCTCACAGCGGTATGCTTCATAATGTTTACGTTCATGTTTAATGATTGCCTGATCTGCCAAATTTCTGCTTGTACTCTTGCGGCTTCCACTTTGGCCCTCAGTCAGCAAAAATAAGCTGCATGGCTCACCTTGAGGGCTAAAGGGATGCGGTGCATTCACTTTAGCCTGAGCGATATGTGACATCGTAGCAATTACACATTGAGAGGTCATGGAAATGGGGGCTTGAACATGTTCAGAAATAGCTATAACTGCCTCCTTGGCTAGTGGTGGCAATGCATCAACAGGATAAGCAGCATTTGCTGATGATTCTGCGTGTACAAGCGGTATCAGTTTTCCCCATTGATTTGTGGAGATTTGAATGAATTTTTCAGGACTAATCGCTTGCTTTAGCGCGTTAATTTTTTCTAAGAAAAATTGCTTTATTTGTTTGGCTTGAAGTGACTTAAAACTCTCATCCAATTTCACAAATAAGTCCTGATTTTGCTTTGGTTCATTAAAACCAGCCATAGCTCTAAATGTTGTTTCAGGCATACCACTATTTATAATCTGATATGCTGAATCAATATCTTCATTAAATACAACTCCCTCACTCGATCTTGCAATTTTTAAAAATAAGCCTATATCGTCCGTGCCCAACACATATGGTATGTATGCTTTATTTATATTGCTTGCAAATACTCCTTTTTCACCTATCACAAAATATACTTTCTTCGAGTCGATCAACTGATATGGTGATTGGTCGGTATCGTATTTTTTAATAGTTCCACTTATCGTATAACCGACAACTTCAGAAAAATTATGAGGGTTTACATGGGGAATTGCATAGCATTCTTCACAGTTATAGTCTGTGTATTCTGGATGAATATAGCTCTCAGTCTTAACTTTAAAATTACGCTCATCAATACAGCCTTGAATCAATTCATTGAGTGAGTGAAATTCTGTTTTATGACCTGTCACTGGATCGGTGCTTATTGCAAATGGAGCGCTAAAAGTGATTTCTACGTTCATTTTCCACCCTCCAAATCTGAATTCGAAGGATTTAAATTTAAAACCCAATTTTTTATTTCATTTTCACGATAAAAAATACGAGCTTGTTTTTTATCTCCGAATTTGATCGGTTTTGGAAAAGTAGGGTCTCTTTGTTGCAGGTTATATATCGTATTTCTACTTGTTTTTAAAATACGGCAAACATCTTTAATTTTGATCAGCATTCTATCTCTCCTCATTTGTCATAAGAACATCATGAGAGATGGTGATAAGTTGATGAATTTCATACATAAGTAAATCCTGTTTGCAATATGGAGATTCACATAATTGAGCAAAACAGGACACTAAACACTGTTAGTGATACGATTAAAATTTCAAGCCTAGATAATATTGACAAACACTAACTCATATGACTCTAAAATATTTGAAGTGTAGCTTAAATATGAAAATCATTATCTCGAATAATTTCCATAGCTATAATATTATGATCACGGTCATGAATGTATTTTTTCTTATATTGTGTAATTGATGTACTGATGCTGCCATCATATATAACTTTTTTTATTTGACTTTCATTCATCTGCTTATTATATGTTATTGATACTAATTCAGAGATAAATTTATAGGAAATTCGATGATTAGTTAGAGAGTTAAACATATTATCTAAATCCCGAATAAACTTATTTTCTTTCTTATTTTTTTCATTTTCTTTAAGCTCTTTTTGATTTATCATTGGGTAGTAAATATCTTGAATATATTTATAAAAAACATGTTCAAAATCTGAAACCCACTCTCTAGATTTATTTTTTAAAGTTATATTTTCACAAATTTTCATTTGGTGTTCATTTTTTACGAGCCTTGTACTTAATTCTAAAAATAAATTTGCAGTTAATAATTCAATTTGATTTCTATACCATATCTTGAAATCATAGGTATCGTCTGTACTATTAATGAAGTTAAGATATTTTTTGTATATTTCTTGAATTTTTTTATCTTGATTTTTTTCTTGGTTTTTAATGGTGGATATATAATAGTCTGTGGATTTATCAAATGCCGTAATTATTAATACTAATTCCTTTATTCCAAAATTTTTTTCTTTAAAATATTTTAATACTTCACTATTTTTCAATATATTCTTTAATATTTCTAGGTTTTCATTGTTCTCTAACAACTTTATAGAATAGTAAAAATCAAAAGCAAAAAATAATATTTCCTCATTTTTAAAATAATTATCAAAGAAAAAAATATCTGCTTGTTTTAATAACTTCAACTCATACTCTTCAGCACTTCCACATTGATCAAAATCAATATCATCTAATTTAAATAATTCTGCAATTTTTTCACTATTCATAATAAACCTATAATCAATATTAATTTAAGAGATTTAAAAAATTATAAAAATATTTAATAATTTAATAATTTAAACAACAAAAAAAGTAGTTACTGATATAAAAAAAGGTATAGCAACACTCACCATAAATTTCATTGCTTTTGCATTGAAGTCGACCGAGTACTTCTGTGAATATTTTCTATATTTCAATGTAAAATACACACTTGATATGAAACAAGCTATTAGTAAGCTTACCATCAGGGCCATTCGGTAATAGTCAATTGATAGAGTAGAATCTAGTGTAAATTTCTGAAATTGGTAATAATTACTTCCTATCAAAAATGTAAAACATAGCAACCCCAAACCTATTGAATGGTATTCCGTGGCCTTGTTCTGATCTTGATATAAAAACTTGGTAATAAGCATGCTTAAAGTAAGAAAAAGAGGGATCAAAATAACAGTAATACTGACGAGTAAATTTCTAAATAACCAAGATTTAATGTCTGTATCATTTCTAAATTGATAAATATTCAAAAATGGAAAAAAGACCACTGGAAAGAAGTATATATAGGATGTTTTTAATGAATCTATATCTTTAATTTTAATCATGAGTGATCACGGTTCCCTTTATATAGGCTGATTCCACCGATTGCTAAGTGAAGTGAAGCTACATCTTGAAGTGAGCTGTGCAAGGATTGCTATGATTAATATTAGTTGTGCATAAAATAACGTTAATGTGTACATGGAAATAAGACAACATACTCAATTATTATAGAGTATGTTACCCATAATTTTTATCTAGAATGCAGATCCCTGTTGCTGTGCTTTCTGTTGAAGTTGTCTTTGTTGCCCAGCCTCTATTTCAGTATTCATTTTTGAATAGTTTGTTTTATCTTTGTAATTCAAATATGTTGTAGTATCAGGCCAACCACGATATGCCGTAATGCTCATACCATTTTTAAAATTCCAAGTAAAACTTGCTTCTCCAAGATTTGGGTTGCCTGAGCGTTGGCTCGGTTGTCCATACTTCGACGAAACAAAATTTGCAACTTCTATAATTTTTCCAGAGTCCATGAATACGGGAAATTTATATTCTGCATAAGCAAATTTTCCATTAGCTGTATATCCAAAATTTAATTCTGTAGTACCCTCTAATACAGCATTGGAATTGTATTTATCTACCCAGTAATTATTATCTTCACGAATCACTTTAACATTGGTATTTTGTAAAGCCGAGCGAATTTGATCTCGTGTTGCTCCTTTTAGCTCTGTATTGAATAATTGTGGTGCAGCCATTACACATGAACAAGCTATTGTTACACACAATATTAAAGCCATCTTAGTAAAATGAGGCATAAAAGAAATATCCTAGATTATATTAATATTCATTTGAAATAAAAGATTGAATCCGCCATTTAATTTATTTTTCTAGAAAATAATTTTCCATCTTTAACGGTAAGATTAAACTTAGTTAAACGACTAGGGCAACAATGCCCATCATCATCAAAATAATCATATTGATGAACATTGAGATGACCTTTACTATCTTTTTGAATACTGGCTGTTATGGCAAAAAATTTTGAATCTAAATAATTAATTTTCTGACCTTTTTGTCCAAGAAAAACAGCAATTTCTGTACTCATCGTTGTTGGATGGCAGTTCGTTTTTTCACAAAAATTAAGCACTGTAATTTTGTCTTTAATTCCATCGTGATTAATATCAGCAGTGATAATTTCCTTAGATTTTAGAGAAAATTTAAAATAGTCTGAATCTGTAGAATATTTTTTACTTTCTAAATTCAAATTTTTTATAGATGTTTGTACACGGTTATTGATCTGTTGCTGAAGAGTAGTTGCTTCTGCTCTAGCAGTAAAAAGTATAGAGAAAGCAGTAAGTAGTATTAACTTTTTCACAAATGTATTCCTTAAAAATTAGCAGCTTCTGACTGATTTTTTTTCTGTTGGCTTTCTTGATTTATTTGGGATCTTTGCTGTCCAAACTCATGAGTAACATATTCAATATTTACTTTAAAGCCCCCCATATGTGGAGCACTAACTGTAATCATTTCATTGTTTGGAGTAAGGAAGACTGTTTCTTGATCCCCTACAAAAGGTGCTTTTTCACGAATAATTTTATAATTATTTTTCTGCACATAACTCACTATTTTTTTGTATGTCTCTTTTGACATATGATTATTTTCACTTACTGTCATCCAAACATAAACTAAATTCTGATTTTTATCAAAACCAAACTGAGTAAATAGCAGACCATCTATATCAAAACCAGTACCATCATTTTCTAAAACTGGCCCTCCAGCATAAGACTCACCATTTATTTTATAATTATTTAATCGCCTCTTCACTGAATCAACTGTGGAATCTCTTAATTTAAAGCCTAAAACAGGTGTACCTTTTAAAGTAGGATCATCTTCTGGCGCTATTTTTTCAGGTGATTTCTGAGCGATAATCTCTTCTTTACCCTGAGTTTTAGTTTTTTCTTGAGAGTTATTATCTTTGGAACAGCTAGCTAATACAAAAAATGAAGTAATGATTAACAATATCGATCTTTTTTTAAACATAATTAAAAAATCTCTTATAAATATTAAAAAGTTAGAGTACTAAACTAAAAATCTGCAAAAGATTATTAATTTTAGGGAAAAAAGGCAATGACATATCTATACATAGTTAAGTTTGTTCCTATTTATATGTACGAATTAAGGAATCTTCTAAGTAGCGGTTTGAGAAATTATTTTCAAACCAACGCATGGCATCTTGAGTAAAATAAATATTGGTGTATATACGACTATCCACACCAATTGCTGAAATTGTTTGCCATGAACGCGTCATAATCGCTATAGGGCTACCATCCTTATCAAACTCTACAAATGCAGGATCAACATCATAACGATTTGCAGCACCATTAAACTCTGTAATGGATTGCACTAATCCACGATTTAAATCACTATTAATATTCTTTTTATACATGCGAACTTGATGGCCTTTAGCGAGAGCTTGCTCAATAAACATTTTTGAAGCTAAATCTTTTTCTGAAATATAAATACCATTGTTAATTTTTCGATTTGCTTCATTGAAATTTGCTTCGTGATTTATATATTTTTCTAAATAAATTGAGCCCATTGTCCGTTTTTCTAATTTGAATTTATCATTCATTAGTGATTGATTTAAGATAATTACATTATTATCTGAACGACTTGCAAGAACTAAAAACTTATTTCGTATGTCTTTATTTAACATTTCATCCCATACGCGTTGGGTTCCTTTGCTAACCCATCCATCGTATGCAGTTATACCTTTAGATATTGCACCTGTCGTACTATCTGCAACAGTTTGTATATGTTGACAACCGACTAAATTAACTGCAAAAAAACTAACTGCTAAAAATAAAATATTCTGATTCATCTTACCCTCTGATTCTTAGTGAAAATTCACAACTAATATTTAAGTGGTCAAAATACTAAGGAATCCTTAGTAATTAATCAATTAAAAACTAAGAGAATCTTAGTTTTAATTAATTATCAAATACCTATGGTACGTAATAATTCCAATGTGTTTTCAATGCGTCTAAAAATTGCCCGTAAGGCGAAGAAACTTTCTCAGGAACGTTTAGGAATACTCGCAGGTATTGATGAAGCCTCGGCTAGCGCACGAATGAATCAGTATGAAACAGGAAAATATGCCCCTGATCTGTTGATGGCTACGAAAATTGCTAAAGTTTTAGAAGTACCAGTCGCTTATTTCTATACAGAAGATAATTTAATGGCTGAAATTATTATGCAGCTACAATTTCTGACTGAATTACAACGTAAAGAAGTATTAGATTTCATAAATAAAATCAATTTAAATATTAGTAAAATTGATATGTGAATTTGCATTAATAAGAATATTTGATATTCATTTATAAACCTTGTGCCTCAATGTATTCACTGATCAACTGCCAATTTTCCGTTGTTGAAATCTCTCGTGGAAGTTCGACTTCAAAAGATTCATAGAAATATCTACGCATACAATACTCAGTATAAGAATTTGCATATGTTTCATACCGCACGATGATTGTTAAGTCCATCATTGGCATTTGAGCCTGATCCCATCGTTGTCTTTTCCGACTGAAAAAAAATAGTTTTCCAAAGGTGTATAAACGTCCCGCTTGTTGTCGATTACCCCTGAATACAGCATAAACTTTGAAATAATGCTGCCATGCAAGAAGATCATTTCCCGCTTTGGTCTGATCTTTCTGCGAAATAACTCGATTGAGTATTTGTGTTAATTCTCTTTTTTGTTTTTCTATTTCAGTTTTTTTAAATCGCCACGTCCATGAGAAATTCTTATTACTTTTACGGTAAAACTTAGTTTGATGTTCAGCATATTTTTTATGGCTTAACCTTACTAATTCAGCCTCACATTTCCCAAAATCCAAGCTTAAATAGGGCTTATTCAATACGAAATTAAACTGTTCATTGTCTTTATAGTAATGACGGATAAAAGTTAATTCTTGCTCGACTGTAATTTTGTCCCAGATGACAGGTTCAAGTTCAGCAATTTTATCTTTTGATGTATATGCTGAACTGGTTGTTGAAGTGACTTTGCCTATCGTTTCTTTGCTGTGACGATGACTATTAGGGGTTTTAATCAACAAGATAAATAACCACGCATCTTTATAAAGAATGTCTTGAATAATGAGATCAGCAACAGGGAATCCTTGTTTTAATCGATAAGTTCTTTGCCGACTGGTTAAATTTAATGAATATCGCTCATTTAATTTATGGATAATTTTTTCTATATCAATTTTACCTAATTCAGTTTGTACAATAAATTTGCAATAAAAATATGATCCTCTCGTAACCTTATCTTGAAGTTTTTGTGCGGTGTATTTTGTGTGGGGGCTGTAATCAATCATTCTATGTCATCCAACTATGCACTTTTGATGTCAATCAACAATCCACTTAAATCTAAATTCCTTCATTCATTTTTGAATTGTTCATCAACAATAATTTTCTCTACTTTTCCCATTTGGCTGAGCGCGTCAGCAATCAGCATTGATCAAATTGCGCTAGCACTGTCACCTCACTTTGTAAGGTGACAATAAAGTAGTTCCTAGTGCGCATTACGAAACTTAATCAGCAAATCTTATACTTTTTTAAATAATATATCAATATTATTGATATACAAAATTCATTCTGATAATATGACTTCATATCAATCGAATTGTGGATTGACCATCCATTCCAACTTTCTTTTTTGAAGTGGTTTGAATGGCTGACCACCATTCAAAAACTTTGATACATATTGCCCTAAGTACACGAACTAACCATTTTTGTATTGCCGATGTAGCGGACTGCTGGGGAAACCTCGCTCGGTACGTTGCAACGGGGGCTAGAGGATTGCAATATCCTCTTTCTATCCGTTCATTCACTTTTAAGAGTTCCGAAAACCTAAAAAGTGGTTGGGCGACAAGGAAACGGGAGCCTATAAACGATTTATCGTGAAATGGTCATTTGGTTAGTAATAGCCAGATTAGGTGTGAAATTATGAAAATAGTGGATCATTGAAACCCTGTTCAAAGTGATACAGTCAGGAGCAGCATAGGATGTGCGATAGTCTCCGTTAATAGCTGAATGTGTATGCTTGATCGAACAAGTTTTTTACTTGGAAAAGTATGCTCATTTCCAATCACGATGGCTGCTGAGAGTGCCGTAAGGTACTAGGACTTTGAGGCTAACGCTGGAGAAGTCGGCACCATTTAGCGCAAGCTGAGTGGGTCGCTGGATAGCTTAAACGTGTAACGGCATTAATCGATAGATGCTGATTGGAGTGTAAGAGTTTTACCCTTTATAAAGTTATGTATACATCATATCCCGATATTTTTTAAGGAACTACGGTCGGGGGAAACAGGAAGCATATATACAGGCGAGAGGATAAACGGTCTGCACATTAAGACACTTTGAAATAACTTGGGAAGCGCTGAATAAAAAGACTTAAATTGGTTAAAAGTCTGCTGGATTTTTTCAGTGTGGGAGCGATGGTGAGTAGCGCATATAAAACAGTTAAACTTGATGCACTTTAATTCAAGCTAAATTGTGGAAATTGTAATTCCCGATCTAAATAATATTTAATTATTAGTGGTGTTTTAAACATTAATAATTTTTTAAAACACTCTGTTTTTTAGGTCGGTTAGATAAAATGAGATAGCTAGCTTAAAGCGAATCCTAAAACATCCCAATTTTTTCAGTCGGGATGCTCATTGCGAAAACTTGAGTCGGCACATGCGTGAGCATGTTGGACAATATGTAGAAAAGAAAGGTTAATGGAACATTGGTCGTGTTTCTCAGTCGGAGATTGGTCTCTCTGACTAGGCCAAGATTGATACAGTGTAAGTATTCTGAAGTTTGGTCACTGATGAAAATATACTTATACAGGTTTGCCTGAGACATAAATTGGGATAATGCTACACCAGCATGAAAAAAATCGTGGCTTGTTTTTCCATATTAGACAAGCATAAAACTATTGCCTAACAGTAGAAATATGAAATGGAATATGGCCTAAGTCGGCATGAAAAAATTGAACCGCCAGTACAGGCGTAAGCATCTGCTCAACAAAGAGCATTAACAAATGAAATTAGGCTCGATCCCTTAGGGACGAGCCTTACTTTGTAATAAATTAAATATATTCTTTAAAATGTGTATAGTAATTATATATTTTGAACTTAATTAAATTTTGACGCCTTCCTGTTACATGGGCCATTAGCTGAGTTACAGGAAGGCATCTCAATGAAAAGACTCAGACAAATCTTTTCAAGTACAATTTCCATGCATAGGACAATTGTACCTCTTAATGCTGGTGTGTGTAGTTGCCAACAACCATAGCGGGTGTCTGATGCACTACTCACTAGTATACCGAATTACTAAGCTTTGCGTCCAATTCTTTTGTGAAATCAAATTTATCCCATTTTGTGAACCAGAATTGGTTTAAAGAGACAATTCTTTTTAAATATGACCTGTCAATTCCATATTTAGCCAACAAAGATTTTTTAAAAGAAACGCATATATATGGACAAGCAATTAAATCAAGAGTTAAATGAACTAACTCTGAATCATCTAAAAGAGTATCTTTCTTTAATTCATATAGATTGTTTATATAAATTAATAAATGCTTTTTAACAGATTCATACCTCTTTTTATTGCCAATATAGAAAAGTAATGATGTAATTGAGAAGTAGTTTAAATTTTCATCAAAAATATATCCATCATCATATCTAATGTTAAAATATTTTAATATTGCAGATTGATCTAACCAATAGTATTTACCTAATTGTCTAATTAAAACCAACAAATATAATGTTTCTATCGGTGTAATGCTTTGAATTGAGTGTTTATCTAAAATAGAGCATGAATTGTCAAAAATACATTTAAAAATGATATGTTGACTCTCATATCCTAGATTTTTATCTTTAATAAACAAAATTATTTGTTGAATAATCCTGCATAATTTAATAGTACTATTTACTCTAGGAGTTACAGAGTAAATAAAATAAGTAAAATTTATTATGGAAATTATAGCATTAATCAAACCTCTACTATTAGTATCACTTACACTTATTCCCTTATAGTCTTTTAGTATTTTTTTTACTTTTTTTTCTATTATTGACAGAGAGTAATTTAAAACATCAGAATATGTTATTCCAGAATCAAAAAGAATGGTTTTAAATTCTGTGGATAAACTGTTTTGATTGATATAAATATTACCATCTTTAGTTTTTTTATCTAAATTTTCATCCTCTGATAAGTTATAAAATAAATTATCAGACAATAATTTAGCTATTTTCTTTTTAGCTATAGTAATTGGCGTTATGATTGGCCTAGAATATTTTTCTTCTTTATGTTTGTTTAAACTCATTTTATAGTGTTTTAAATTAATTTGAATATTATTTTTAATCTTGGTAAAAATATCCTCTTCATTATAAAATAAAAAAAAGTCATCAACATATCTAAATATTTGGTAATCCTGCCCTAAGGTTAGTCCATAATTTTCTAAATCTCGAATAATATTATTATCTATCGATTGCATTATTATTTCAGCGAAAATTCTAGAAAGTTCAGGACCAATTAATATTCCATTAGTTTCATTATGGTTAGAGCGCTGCATTAATTGATCAAACTTAAATGGAAAACTTGATTTTGTGCTATTGAGTTGCATTTTTGCATAATCTTTCTGAAACACAGCCCAAGCAATAGAATGTGTGTAAATAGAATCAAAGCAGTGAGAAACATCTAATTTAGACAAATAATTAAATCTTTTTTCACACCAGTGATGGTCTACAGACTCATAAAACTCAAAAATATTCTTATATTTTTTATATACAAAAAAAGATTTTAAATTTTCATAATTTTGTCCTTCAATCTCAATTCCTAAGTCTTCTTTGTCAAAACACTCAATAAGTGATTTTGAATCAATATGCGTACATCCTGCAACTCGTTTTGCAGATCGCATACTAATAGGGCTTCGATTTGAATAATAGGTTATTAAGTCTTTAAAGTTATGATAAAAATCAACACCTAATATTTGACTTTTCGGATGCATAACGGAAAGATATCTAAATTCATTATGCTTATGTGAAATTGGAAATGTAAAAGCAATACTTGGTAGGTCTGAATGTTTTATATCAGTTTTTACATAATCAATATTATTTTCATAAATTAAATTTATTCCAGTTGATTGATCTAATCCTAAAAGTAAAAGGATTAATTTGGTTAACGCATCATTTCCTTTTATCCATTTAAAATTTAAACCATCATGTTTAATTTGATGTTTAATAATAAAATTATAGAAATGCCTATTTGAAAAAATAATAGGTACTTCATATGGTAAAAAATCAGAAAGAACTACTCGCTCAATAGGAAAATTAATAGATAAAGCCTTTTTAGACATTTTTCCACCCATTTGACAACACACCTAGTTCTTCTACTGTAAAATTACGGAAAGCTTTTTCTTCAAAACCTTTTTTGAAAGATAACTTACTAATTCTCTTTTTTAATTTCTGGTCATTTATGCTATTTAATTTATTTACTAAATAACGATCTAACCCAACTAAATCCGAAGTTATAGTTATAAATCTATTGCTAAAATAAACACCTATAAAGGCTTTAGATTTACTATTATGTAATTGTGTATTACCAGTTAAAAATTTCAGTCTTAATAAAATTAGCCTATAAGACTTATTTGGTATCTTTTTAAAATTTTTATTATAGTCATCAAAAGATTTATCAATTCTCCCCCTAACTTTCCGTAACTTATCTGTGCCTATCCTCACTGAGCAAGAACCAGATGTAATTTCAAATTTATAACCCAAATATTCAAAGTTTTTATTACTTTGATTGTATAAATCAATCTCTTTTGTTTTGTTATTCAATTTTAATCCACTATTATTCAAAATGTTTGAAATTGAATTTAAATAACTTAAAGTATTTTCTTTTTTCCTTGGTGAAAATATAAACACCATATCATCTACGTATCTCTCGTAATAAGTAACATCATGTATTGACTGCATATTTTTATCAATCTCACTCATATAAATTTCAGATAAATAAGCACTTATCCCAACTCCCCTTGGTAGACCCTTTTCATGCCCAGTTATTGATCTATATTCACGAATCAACTGCGTTATTACTCTTTTTGGTGCTACTGATAACTTAGATGATGAATGTAAAATATCTAATAATTTTTTATGATCTATAGATTCATAAAAATTCTCAACATCTGCTCTAATAATGTATTTCGGGCTTAACTCTTTGGTCAATGTGCTAAGACGACTAATAATTATATCGCGGTTATTTATTTTAGTATTAAATAAAGTACTGAGAACTACTTGTAGTTGTTTGGAAACAAATATATCTTCAATTTTATTTCCAATTGAAAACACATCTTTATTCTTAACTTTATGAGGTAGAATTGATAATGGTAGAGTATAGCCTTTAGCATTGACGATCGTTAGCATCGCTCTAATTTTCTCATCAATTATATAATTATATTTCTCTTTTCTTATCTCAATAACCTCATTAAGCTTTGTTTTTCGTGTTTGTAATTCATCATAAGTTAGTTGATTTTTTTTGTGTTTTAACTGGAATACTTTTATAAGATTCTTAACACGATTGATTTTCAACCGAATAGCATAAGCTTCTGCGAAGTGATCCCTTTCAATTGTTCCCTTATTTTTTCTATCAATATCATATATTTTTCGAAAATTTTTTAATGAAAATGATTGATCTAACAAACTAAACACCCCGATTCTAAGCTTAACGTCTATTAACTCGACTACACTATTTCAAGTTATGTAAATTTTAACTCTTGTCTAAACCTTGTAATTCAAGATTATGAATTAGGATCTAAATTGAAAAAGAAGCCCACATTTACGAGTTAAGGCTGACTTACCATACGTAATAAAAAGTGAGCATATAATATATGTTTTTTATGTTTATTCCATTAAATTAATAACTTATTTAATATTTAAGCCAGTTTGTAATCTGTTCTTAATACTGATTATAGAAAATGTACCAAACGCATCTTAAGTTCCTTAATTAAGATTTAGACTAGCTATATTTTTTGATATCCAATCAGCCCACCATTGCATTACCTCTACACGCTCTTCTAAATGTGTAGCTTTATCATATACGGCTTTTACACCACGTTTTTTATGTGCCAAACAAGCTTCAATAACTTGTTCTTTATCACTAAATTGATTGTTTAAAGCTGTGCTGGCAATATGCCTGAAACCATGTGGACTTTGTCGCCCTCGATAACCTAGATTCTTTAAAGCATTATTTAACGTTGCTTCACTCATTGGCTGTGTAAGACTATCTCTACTTGGAAACAAGTAATCCGATATTGTTCTAATTTCTTTTAACCTAAAGAACAAATCGACAGCCTGATGAGGCAATGGTACAACTTGAGAAATACCACACTTCATTGTTTCGGAAGGTTTTATCCAAATTCTTTTCTCAAAGTCAAAATCCTGCCATTTTGCATAACGCAATTCTTGTGGTCTAGGGAAAAGAATAACGAGTAACTCCAAAGCAATTGCTGTATGTGGATTTCTATAGCTTCGAATAGATTGAATTAAATCGGGTAATTCTTGAAGACTGACATGCTTCATATTCCCTTTACTACCTTTATCAAGATACTTCAAAATTCCATCCAAAGGGTTTGACTCTATTTGTCCATGGAACTTTGCAAGATCATAAGCATTTCGACAATGTGAGACTAGTTTCTCTACCCGATTGTAAATACTTTCATTTCTGAGCATATCCTGAAAAAAAGATAACCATTGTTGTGGCAATATTTTGGTGAAATCCAAATCACCAAAAACAGATAAAATTCGTTTTTCAATAGATTGAGTTTCTTTCTTAATCGTTATTTGAGCCCAAGTCGTTTTCTTTGTATCAAGCCAGTCATACATCAAACTTTTTAAATTAAGTTGTTGCTCCTCAACTCTTTGCAGCTCAATTTCTTTTTTCGTTAAAACTTTTTCTTTTTGCTGTAACTTGAGGAAAATGGTTGAAGCTTCAAGTCTAGCTTGTACAAGCGATAACTGCGGATAAGCCCCAATACTATGCCATTTCCATTTCCCTATCTCATTCTTAAAGCGTACTTGCCAAGACTTTTTTCCTTTTGGAGATACACGAAAATAAAGCCCAGCATCACATGAAATACGATACTCCTTATCCTCAGATTCAAGATTATATAAATGCGTGTCTTTTATCTGTTTGATGCCATTTAGGGCAGTTCTTTTCATAGCTAAATACCTTGTATCCGAGTAATGCAGAAAGAGTATCGGATACAAGATTGGATACACAAGAGTGCCAAATAAAGCTGTGCATAGCCAAACATAGTTGTGCAAAAAGCAGAAATAAAAAACCCATGAATCATTATAATTCATGGGTTTATATATTAAATCATTGCAAAGTTGAGCATATGATTACAAAAAACTGGTGGGCCCACACAGACTTGAACTGTGGACCAACGGATTATGAGTCCGCTGCTCTAACCAACTGAGCTATAGGCCCTGCATCAAACTTATTGATTTTAAATCAATAACTTGGAACAAGCGCAATATTAAACATGTTTTTCAAAATGATCAAGTATTTTTTAAAGTAGACGCATAGTAGACTGTAGAAAATAGCGTGATATATTGTTAAATACTGCGAATGATTGCGATTCTATATATGTCAGTACAAAGAGTAAAGCTAACTAAGTCATTTATTGATCAATTAGCATTAGTTCCTGCGATTTATAGAGATAGTGAATTAATCGGTTTTGCTGTGCGTGTAAATAGTAGTTATAAGACATACATAGTGGAAAAAAAGGTCTTAGGTAAATCTGTTCGGTCTACTTTGGGTCTACACGGAAATATAACGTTAGCTCAAGCACGAGAATTGGCTCGTGAAAAACTTTTGCAGATGTCACAGGGTATTAACCCTAATGATGAAAAGAAAAAGAAAGTTTCAGATGAAGATGATCGATTAGCTATTGAAAAACTTAAGCCAACAATGAAAGAAGCTTTTGACAACTATTTATCGATACGAGATTTAAAATCAAGAACTATTAGTGACTATACAATTGTGATTGAAAAATATCTAAGTGATTGGAAATCGATGAAACTAGATGATGTGTCAAGACGCATGATTCAAGATAAGCACTTTGAGCTTTCTAAAAATTCAAAAGCACAAGCAAACTTAGCGATGCGTGTATTTAGAGCAGTCTATAATTTCTCTTTAGAACATTATCTTGATATAACGATAAGCCACTTCTGTCTGCTTACAATCCAGTTAAAACACTAAGTGCAAGAAAAGCATGGAATAAGATTAAAAGAAGAAAATCTCATATTAACGAGGAGCAACTACCAGATTGGGTGCGTGCAATTTTTCAGTATGAGGATCGAGGACAGCATTTTGAGACCAATCGTGATTTTTTACTAACAATAATACTTACAGGTTTACGCAGGGAAGCGTGTGAATCGTTATCTTGGGAAGATATTGATTTAAAGTATGGGTTTATTACATCAATTGATCCTAAAAATGGTGAACCACGTAGACTGCCAATGGGTGATTTTTTATTTGAACTGATGAAAAAAAGAAGGAAATATATTCAAAGTACCTGGGTTTTTCCTTCTACAAAATCAAAATTAGGACATATCGTTAATATCTCTAAAGTTCGATCAAAAATTAATGAGCTATGTGAAATTCAATTCACTTTTCATGACTTGCGTAGAACTTTTGGTTCGATAGCTGAAAGCTTGGATTATGGTCACTATACAATTAAGAGACTTCTGAATCATAAAAAAGATGATGATACTAATGTTACAGCTGGATATATTCAAGTCAGTGATAACCGTTTACGTGAAGCGATGAACGAAATAGAAAATATTGTTTTGCAGGGTTATAAAAAAGAATATATCCATAAATTTAAATCACAGTAAAAACTCGCCGAAGCGGGAGGCATTAAATGAGGGAATAGGTATGAGGATATCTATTCTTGGGTTTTGATGTATTCTTTAGGGTGGTCAATCGTTGAATATAAAAAGATTTTAAATTTTTTTTATTGTTAACAATTGTGGTGAGTAATTTCAGTAAGCTATTTATTATTGATGAATTTAATATTTTTATAATGATTTGTTGGTACATTTTAATTATTGTCATTTCTTATTTTGTAAAAAATATAGATTTTCCTAAATTTCATTCATTAATAAAATAAATCATTCCATGATGAGTTGTTTAGCTTAGTGTATATATTATCAATGTGAATAAAATTAGCATTGAAAGCTAAAAGAAAAACGCTTTAACGTTCCCTAAAATCAAGATAATACAACTTATGCGAAATACTTGAACTTAATTATTAATCATCAATATCTTATATGAAACCATGATTGAGTTCAGTGCACTAAAATATTTATTGTGACGATTTACGTTTGTGATTTGATCAACAGAATTAAAGCTGTTGGAGAAAGCCCTTTAGTGTGCTTTTGTATAATTTCAATTATTTTAAATTGAGTCATAAATTTTAGGTAAACTTAATTTTGGAATGTTATATATTTCTTAATTTGACAGAACAGCTATTCGTTATTTTAATTTTTTGAGTGTAATTTAACCATAAATAAATGAATTTCATGCTGTGCGCCATGTTCAGGTGAAGTTATGGAAACATTAATTGAATCGGATATCGACTTTTCAATCTTTTTCTATAATCCAAATATCCATCCTGTAAAAGAGTATGAAATTCGTAAAGAAGAAAATATTCGCTTCGCTGAAAAGCATAATATCCCTTTCATTGATTGTGATTATGATACTGATAATTGGTTTGTACGTGCAAAAGGCATGGAAAATGAACCTGAAAAAGGCATTCGCTGCACAATGTGCTTTGATATGCGCTTCGAGCGTACAGCCCTTTATGCCGCTGAAAATGGCTTTAACTTAATCAGTAGCTCATTGGGTATCTCTCGTTGGAAAGATATGAAACAGATTAATGATTGTGGACTTCGCTCAGCATCAAATTATGAAGGAATCACTTACTGGGATTACAATTGGCGTAAAAATGGTGGTGCAGTACGTATGCTTGAAATCAGTAAGAATGAAGAGTTTTATCAACAAGAATATTGTGGATGTGTTTATTCATTACGTGATACCAATCGCTGGCGTATGAGCCAAGGTCGTGACCGAATCAAATTAGGTGTTAAGTTCTATTCCAATGCCATGGATGACGAATGCTAAGCCTCATTCGCTAAATACCAGTTTTTCCAAGAACTGGTTCCACGTACTTCAATAGGTACGGTTGGGATCAGCTTATTTTTTAAAACTTCTGTTTGATTTACAGCTTTTGCCAAACGAGCTTTTATTGAATGAATACATTCACGATCACCAAACTCACAACGATCTAAAAATGTGCCACCGCATGGGCCATTTGCTAAGCCTTTAGGGCAGGTTTCAGGGCAAATATAGAGTGTTTCACCTAAGCGACATTGACCACAACTTTCACATCCTAAAACTGAATGCTTACTGAGTAATTCTGTTTTTAATAATACTTTTGAAACAAGTTTTTTACTCCAAAAAGAATGTTGGAATATCCATCTGCCTGCACCAAATCCTACACGAGATTTAAACATCACTTCATGCATAAAATGTAGATGATGATATTTCAAAATTTCAGTGGGTTGTGCAGGTTTTGAAAAATTGGATAATGCAGGGATAAATTCATGACCTGTCTTAATTTCCCACAATTCCGTCCAAATTTTTAGGCACGCTTCCAAATCTAAATTTCGATATTGGTCAATATAATTCGCTAAGAGAGCTTGCTCTTCTGGTTTATGACACGCTGAAAGATGTACACCTGCAAAACCCAAATGTTGGCATATCAAAATTTGTATAGCACAGCGCAAATATATATTTTCAGTACATCCATGCTGTTTTTCATGCTCAAGTACATTGAGCATATGTGGTGTAATCACAATTCCTGCCACTTGATGTTTCACTATATACTTTGCACGAGCCAAACTTAGTGGCATTACACAGGCTAAAACTTTTTGCTGGTATTGATGTTGACTCAGAAAATGTATTACTTGTTTTAAAGCATCAAGGTCATAACCCAATTGAGTAATAATAAAATCTGCACCAGCATGAAGTTTTTTATGCAATTTGAAATACTGTGCATCACGTTCAGCTTCATTATATTTAAAGGGATTAAATGCCGTACCAATACAAAATCCACCTTTCTGTTTAGCTTGTATAATCGCATTTACAGACTCCAAATAACGGGTTCGCTCATGCTTTGCTATGCCATTTTCATGCAGTTTTAATTTATCACCTGTCAGTAATAATAAATTTTGTATGCCTTGTTGTTGTGTTTGATCTAAAAATTTCTCGAAATCTTTAATGTCTCGATTTTTACCAGCAAAATGCAGTACTTTTTCCACGTTTTTTGGGTAAAGTGCTGCTGCTTCTAATGGTGCAAGATCATCATCTGAGTGAACACGATCTGCAAAAGTAGCTAATGTAGGAAATCCAGCAATATTTTTTGCCATTGGATAAATATTATTCGTGCCAAGATATTCAACGAGTACACAAAATTGATGTTGAGAAAAATATTTGCAGAGTTTAGACATAGTTATGCTAGAAAAATGATCATAGAATTGAATTTGGAGCAGATTTAAGTTTCTGTCGCATTAATAAATTAAGTTTTCCTAAAATGAATATAATACACCTTATGCGAAATACTTGAACTTTATATTAATAATTAAAATCTTAAATGAGACTATGATGGGGTTCAGCGCATCATGGTTCTTTGTGATTAATTCACGTTCCACGACTATATTTATAAATTCTCTAAATCACAGGTAAGAGCTTGTAAATAGACAAGCTGTAGAGCGAAAGTTGTTTGGGCAACACCTTTAGGTGGCTTCGCATAAGCGCCATTATGTTAATAGAGTTGTGCGCCACGCTCGCTGTAGCTCTAACATAGTAGCTTAGTGTTTTCGACTTGGAAGTAGTCTATTTCTAGTTCTCTGATTTGTCTTGATATATCTAAACATGAGGCAATTTGTGTATGTCTTAATCAGCTAAAGTATTTAATATTTCAATAGATCTTTTAATGACATAGCCTTCATCTGTACCTGTGATGATTCCTTTGTCCCAAGAGTGAATTTTAGTGGTCTGTTCAGTATCAAATTGAATCTCGCCATTTTCTTTTAAAACAACTTTCTTATTGTCTGCTGTGATAATTATGCTATCATTTAGTTAATCAAAGGTGATTGATATCACTGTTTTATTAAAAATAAAAAATATTAGGCATTAATTTTATGCCAAATTCAGGTTCAAGTCTTATAAATTTATAAAAAAAAAGGTAAATCAATGGCTGGTGGCTCTCAAATTATTATTAATGAAAATGGTATTACCATAATTACGCCTGCGAAGTTTGAGGCTAAAGCTGGACAGCATCTTTTTGAAGGTGGTGAGCATGTATTAAGTGCACTACCTAAGCTACCTGTTTTAGGTGATAAAAATGACTATAATTTACGCTATCTCTTAAAAGATAAAGATCAAAATATTATATCCAATCAAAAATATATTGCATTTCTTCCCAATGGTGAATCAGTCGAAGGCACTACAAATGAGCACGGCTATACAGAACTATTTAAGACAATACAGTCAGAATAAATCTCGATCCATTTATATAATAAAGAACAGCTAGATATTGATTAAATATGACTATTTTCTACCCGTATGCATTGCTTGAAACAAACTTGAATACTCGATTACTTAAATATAAATTATATATTTATAACACTGTAACAAACACAATCAAATCTCCGATCATGCTTACTGATATCGCTTTTAAAAAAGTTGGAGACAGTTTGTATCAAACTAAATGTATTCAGGTTGACAGTACAAAAATTGGATTAGAAAGTCTTAGGGATTGTGTAATCATTTTAGATTTATATCGTGTAACGGCTTCTGGTAAAGAAGTTCTTGTGATGAACCGTCACATTATTCCAGATAAAATTGAATCTTATATTTATCCAGATCATGCAAAAAATAAGAATATTCCGATCACAAAATACAAGGAAGCGACTTCATTTACGAAAATCGTCAATGATGAAAAATCCCCAAATACTTTAGAGTTATCCTTAAACCGAAATCGAATTTTTCAGTGTATAGACCCTGGATGCAAGCCTGGAGAATCTAAAGATCCTTTTTCTAAGGCTCAAATTGAAGCAGGTTTGCAGGCAAGATTAAATGAACCATTTCCAAATCAAGATTCCACTTCATTATGTGGACCAGCAGCATACTTTTTTTGTTTAATTAATTTAAGTCCTGCTAAATATAAACTAGCAGTTAAACAATTGTGGGAGATAGGTCAAGCCCAAATTGGACAACTTGAAATTAAACCATCTCTGAATGGATGTAGGCGTGTAAAGAATTTTTATTTGAAGAATGGTGATCCCAAAATTTCTCCTATTGATTGGATTACACTTGCCAGTTTACGTGAATCTGAAAATATTAAGTTAGCGCTTAAAGATCCCTCCCAAGAGGTAGCAGGAATTACGACATGGGGAGAAGTCGATAATTGGTTTAAGAAGTCTGGTTTTAAAGGCGTAAAAAAATATCCTTTTTACCTCAATGGTTACAATCCAAGTCTAATTAGTAAAATTAATCAATATGCTGGTGCAGATTATTATGTAATTACGCTAATATCAGCTAGTCTTCTTAGCAGTGGTAATAGTTCTGGAACGCAAAGCTTTCCAGACCATTGGATTGTTTGGACAGATAAATTAAGAGATACAAAAGGGCAGCCTATAACAAGTGCTTCAGATCCATATAAAACAGAAGTTAGACTAAACATGTTTACTTGGGGGGAAAATACTCAAAGATTAGGCAAAGGAATAACGTTGTATAATTTTGAAAAGAAAATATTTTTTGCATTAATTGTTAAAAAGGAAAAATTCTAATGAAAATTAAACTTGTCTTTATTTTTTCAATCTTATTAATATTTACTGGCTGTGGTAAAAAATATACGATTACTCCAGATATATTACCTACTGCTTATGTTAATCAAGAATATAAAAAAATAGTTAGAATATCAGGGGGTAAGGTTATAGATCATTATGCTAAATTAGAAACTAATATTCCTGAAGATTTAGGAGTAACGGTTCAGCCCGTTGATGAGCTAGATGGTTATAACATTATAGAGATTAAGGGGAGCCCTAAATACAAAGGTGAATTTAAAATTCACATTTGGGCTGGATTTTATGCAGGGGGCGATGCAGAGATTGATAAAACATATACGTTTAAAGTTGAATAATAAAAAACCATAGTTAAATCGTTTAGTTACCGATACAAATACAAAATAAGAATTAGACCTCTTGCGTTAGTTAAAATTTAAACAGTGATGATCTTTGATTCATAAGGTATTGCATAAGCAAAAAATGACTAAAAACTATATTTACGCAAGAAGTATAATTTTGAAAAGAAAATATTTTTGAATTAATTGTTAAAAAGGAAAATTTCTAATGAAAATTAAACTTATCTTTATTTTTTCAATCTTATTGATATTTACTGGCTGTGGTAAAAAATATTCAATCACTCCAGATCGCTTACCTACTGCTTATGTTAATCAAGAATATGAGCAAACTATTAAAATATCTGGGGGTAAAGTTGTTGATCAATATGCTAAATTAGATACAAATATACCAAAAGATTTAGGAATTGTAGTTCAACCTATTAATAATTTAGATGGATATAATATTTTAGAAGTAAAAGGTACTCCGATATATAAGGGGAAATATACTATAACGATAAAAGCTGATTTTTTTGGTGGTGGGGGTGCTAACATTAATAAGACGTATACGTTTAAAGTTGAATAAAAAGTTTTTTGATATCTTTAAATTAAGAATTTCTAAAATCAACATAAAACAATTTACAGCAAGTAATTGAAATTTATATTAATAATTTGAATTTCAAATGAGAGCCATGATGGGGTTCAGCGCATCATTAATCTTTGTGATTAATTCACGTTTCACGAAGAATGCTTAATCAAATTCATAAAAACAAAACCGTAGAGCTAATGAGTAAAACTAAAGCAATAATTGTTAGATAGCTAGCTAGTTTATTTAATCTTTCGCCTTCTTTTTCTTTACTGAAAATTTTTGACAGCGGGTAATTCTTAATGGGTAGTTGACACCAAGGATACCAAAAGCATAAAAAACCCAAAGTTCGTAGGATGCTTTGTAAATTCACAGATTCAAATAAAGCTATCAAGCTAGTTCCAACGCAAAACAACCCTAGAAAAAATCCAAACCAAGATTTGATGAAGCGGTTGTCGTTAAAGTTTGTTGATAAATCGGTCATATTGTATTTTATAAAATGTTATTGAGAATCATTATTAATAATATCAGATTAACTATATTTTTGAAAAATAATTATTATCTAGATAGTTTAGGCATTTTATTATATCTCCTGTAATGCTCGTTTGTATGAATTCTCACTTAAACTTCAGCAACTCGTCATTAAGAAACTGGTTCAGGATTTCTTATAAGTGAAGCGCCGTGAGGTGCTTTATTTGTTTTCTATAGGCTAAATCGTGTAGCGCTTATTGAGAGAATAAGTATGGTGTAGCGATTATATCTTCTTCTAAATCCATCCAAGATATATAACCACTGGCAATGTCATATACCGCAGGAATCACTCGAGCATCTTGTTCAATTTTAGCCTGATGTTTTTCTAACGCGGCATTTAGCGATCTTGCTGTAGCTAGAGTGTGATTTTTAATAGAATCCTCTACGTTTCCATTGAGTACAAGATTATCATCAATTTGTGTGATGAGATCCTTTAAAGGGCCTTTCATTTTCTTGTTTTGGTGAGCGGCTGTTACAGCTCCACAGCAAGTATGGCCAAGTACAATAATCAAAGGTGTCTTTAGATGCTGTATCGCATATTGAATGCTTCCAAGAACCGATGTATCACTGACATTACCGGCATTTTGAATCACAAATAAATTTCCAAGACTTTGATCGAAAATAATATCAGGGGATACTCTCGAATCTGAGCAGCATAGAATCACAGCATACGGATCTTGGGCTTCAGACAATGTTTGTAAGTCGTGGTGTAAAACGTTATTCATTTTGTTTTGAATAAAGCGCCCATTTCCATCTTTTAAAATAGTGAGTGATTCTTGCCAAGTTTTCAATTGGTAAACCTCTTATGCCATTTAAATGCTGTCTGTAATAATTTTGGATATTTAAATTTATTGTTGATACCGTAACATATCATTTTTATTGTAATTATTTAAGGGTTAGAAAAATACGAGCACGTTATTATTTTTTCTTCGGGCATTTTGTGCCGTTTCCACCTGGTAAGCAATTTTTACACGTTTTTCTGACACGTTTCACTGTAGATCTAACAATATGCAATATATCAGCAGAGGTTACATCATTCACTTTTTTATCACCAATATGGCAGATCCAAAGGTTGCTGAGCTTTAAACAGGTTATGTCGGTAGTAATAATCCAAATTGGTCAAGTAAAGCATTTAAAAACAATGATTGATGCCACTTTAAAAGCAATAAATAAGATGTTTATGAGTCGGGAGAGTGTGGTTTTGATGTTGGGTTAAAACCACAAAATTTATCTGAAATATTGTCTGCTAGGTTCGTTGATATTTTAATAAAAAATCTGAAATTAATTTATACATAATGAATAAATAACAGATATTTTTTAATTTTACATACTCTAAGCATGTTTTAATATGCTTGTTCTTTTGATGTTGTTTATATCGTGTTTTTACGCCCACAAAGTCTGACAGTCCCAACTTTAGCGCATGATTATCCTGAATGGCATAAGGGGCGGGAAAATTACGCCTTATGGTATATTGAAATTGAACATCCTGAATTAGTTGAATATTTAAATAAACTCAGAGTAATCTTTGAGCCTGATTTATTTCAACCCAATATTCGTCAGTTTCATATTACTTTGTTTGTATGCGGTTTTTTAAAAAAAGAGGCTGATACAATATTATCTCATCAGAAGAATACAGGAATACACAATGATGATTTTAGTATTGAGCAATTTCAGCAGCAGTATATGCAATTAAAAGCATTGAATTTAAAGCCGATTGAATTGAAAATAGGCAAAATTAATAGTTTCGATAGCGCACTTTTTGTTGAGGTTTTAGACACTGAAAATAGCCTAAGCAATATTAGGCATCTTCTTTCACAACAAACCTTTGAACCTGCCGCTTTACATTATTGTCCCCATATTACCTTAGGTTTATATCGTTCCGAATTTAAAACCGAATATCTATACGAAAAAATTAGCCAGATTCCACAACAAAGTTTTAATATTGAAATTGAACATTTAACTTTTGGTTCTTATCAGGCAAAAGTTTTACAAGGGGAATTGTATCCCAATCAACATATTCAATTGGGATTAGATTGTGAATAAATCTCAATACTTCATTTATCACAGGGATTTGTCATGTTGCAATTGATTTTAGGCGGTGCGCGTTCAGGAAAAAGCCGCTTAGCGGAGCAGACAGCAAAAGCATCTTTGCAGTCTGTGATCTATATTGCGACAGCACAAGCGCGTGATGCTGAGATGGAAGAACGAATCGTGCATCATCAGGCACAACGTCCAAGTGAATGGCAGGTCATTGAAGAACCTTTATATTTAGCTGAATGTTTAAAGAAATACGATCAAGAAGGACAGCTTTTTTTAGTCGATTGTCTTACTTTATGGATAAGTAATCTATTGATTCATGAAGATAAAAATATACAGTTTGCACAATGCCAACAGTTATTGGCAGTTTTATTGACCTTAAAATCTGATGTGATTTTAGTCAGCAATGAAACAGGACTCGGTGTCGTACCGCTCGGTGAATTAACCCGAAAATTTGTCGATGAATCAGGGCGTTTGCATCAAGAGATTGGAAAAATTGCGAATAAAGTCAGTTTCTGTGTTGCAGGATTTCCCATGACTTTAAAAGATGAAATGAATTTTAAAAATGATCGATCAATGTAAAAGGAAAAATTTTGACAACGTTAAATGCAGTATATTGGTGGAATGAGGCTTGTGCGGTACCAAATCAAACAATCAAACAACAAGCGGAAGATCGACAAGGACAATTAACTAAACCGACAGGCTCACTGTCTATTCTGGAACGTGTTGCAGTGCAGCTTGCAAGTTTACAAGCCAATGCAAAGCCAAATGTTGACCAGCCTTGGATTACTATTTTTGCAGGTGATCATGGTGTGATGGCGGAAAATATTTCGGCTTATCCGCAAGCAGTAACTCGCCAAATGTTACAAAATTTTGCTACAGGTGGGGCATGTATTAGCGTGATTGCTCGTGAATATGCAGCAAATTTACAAGTGATTGATTGTGGTTCTGTAGGTGAAGTTTATGATTATGTTGGTGTTGAGCGCCATTGCATTATTGAAGGAACAGCAAATTTTGTAAAACAAGTTGCTATGACCGAAGCGCAATGTCTGCAAGCAATGTCTTTAGGCTTTGATAGTGCAAATCAAGCCTTTGCACAAAAAGCATCGGTTTATATTGCAGGGGAAATGGGCATTGGAAATACTTGCTCTGCATCAGCTGTCGCATGTTTCTTGTTAAACGAACCTGCTGAGCAGTTGACGGGTGTGGGTACAGGTATCCGTGAAGAACAATTGGTTCATAAGAAAAATATCATCAATCAAGCCATTCAGCTTCATCAAGATTATGTGCAGCAGAATGCTTTTAAAGCCCTTTGCGCTGTCGGTGGATTGGAAATTGCAGCAATGACAGGCGCATATATCCGCTCTGCACAGTTAGGATTGCCAATTATTGTCGATGGTTTTATTAGTACAGTTTCAGCGTTACTTGCAGTACGTTTAAACCCTGAAGCGCGCCAATGGATGTTGTTTGGACATCAATCTGCCGAGTATGGTCATCGTAGATTATTACAAGAATTAGATGCAGATCCATTACTTAAACTCGATTTACGTTTAGGTGAAGGTAGTGGCGCAGGTGCTTCATTAGGTTTAATCAAATTGGCATGTAGTTTACATAATCAAATGGCAACTTTTGCGGAAGCGGCTGTGATTGGTGAAAAAGTTTAATTTGCATATTGATCAATAAAGGCATTGAAACAGCATGAAACTTCGAATTGATCTGCTTAGACATGGCGAAACAACCTTAAGTCATACTTTACGTGGTTCAACGGATGATGCGTTAACGGCATTGGGATGGCAACAAATGCAACAGACCATCGATCAAGCGGTGCAACGTGCAGGCTCTATGCCTTGGCGACTATTATTTTCATCACCTTTACAACGCTGTGCAAAATTCACAGAGGCTTTAGTTGAACAGTTTGATTTATCGATGACACTCAATGCAGATTTGCAAGAAATGCATTTTGGTGATTGGGAAGGTACATCAACAGCACAAATCTATGCAGATGAACCTGAGCTCTTGGCAAATTTTTGGCAATATCCAACACAGTACAATGCACCCAATGGAGAGACATTAGCGCACTTTCAAGCACGTATTTTAAGTGGTTTAGCACAAATTTATCAGCAAATGAAAGTTCAACAGGCTGAACATGCATTAATTGTGACGCATGGTGGTGTAATTAAGTTGTTGAAATGTTTAGCGCTACAACAACCGTTAGATGACTTATTAAAAATGACCGCAGAACTTGGACAGCTTAGTTGTTTTGAAGTTGATGTAGAGACTTTACAATTACAATTAATTGAAGCGGAACTTGTGCAAATGGCTAGTGAGGAGCAACTTCAATGATGCCATTTTGGATTGCAATGCAATTTTTAACGGTGTTCCCGATTCAGTTGAAGCAGATGCCATCGAAACAACAAAATGGTCAGTCTTTATTGTTTTATCCTGTAATTGGTTTAGGCATTGGACTTGTACTTTATACAATTGCACTTGGGTTGTCTGCTTTGCCATCTATGCTACTCAGTAGTTTAATTCTGGTGATTTGGATTTGGCTGACAGGTGGCTTACACCTTGATGGTTTAGCCGATACTGCGGATGCTTGGGTTGGTGGTTTTGGTGATAAAGAACGCACATTGAAAATCATGAAAGATCCCGCTTGTGGTCCTATTGGTGTGCTGAGTTTAATTATTGTCTGTATTTTAAAATGGTCAGCAATTTATGTATTGCTTGAGAAGCAATATGTACAGGCATTGATTTTATTTCCAATGCTTGGACGTCTTGTTCCATTATTCTTATTTTTAACAACAGATTATGTGCGTGAGAAAGGACTTGGCTCTTCTATTGCCAATTATATACCAAAAATGATATCAATCATTGTTGCTTGTTTGAGTTTAAGCTTGTTTGCTTATTTTTCATGGCTTGGTCTGGGCTGTATAATGATCAGTATTCTCATCCTGCTGTATTTAAGACAGCAATTTATTCGTAGAATTGATGGTATTACTGGAGATACGGTTGGAGCGAGTATTGAACTTGTCGAAATGGTTGCTATTCTAAGTTTTGTTGTATTGAGTTTTTATATTTGAGCCTATTGATGATAGAAAACTCATCTTTTTGATTGAAAAATAGACATCATATTTAGATATGTTAGAATTATGCTATTAATCAAAGTTGCTTTAGACAATGGAGTCAATATGACGACATTTACCACATACCCAAGCCATGCAAAACAACAGGATTTGGATAAAGTGCTTAATCCAAATTGTCGTGCAGTGCCTGACGCTGCTGTTTTAGCATTTTCTGATGCATTTAATACAGCTATTCACTCAGGTGAAAAGGTTTGTTACGTTAAAAATGGAATGTTGATTGAACAACAAAAGCAGCACACTCATGTTGTCAAAAATGTATCTGATACTTATGTTGTACCACATTTAAAGCATAGTGTATTTAAACGTAAGAAAAAACATGAGGTTGGCGTCTAGTTCATGCACCAACCCCGTATACGTATGTTTGCAGGTCCAAACGGTTCTGGAAAAAGTACAATTAAGGATTATTTGACAGTTCAGCAAATTGGTGCATATTTAAATGCTGATGAATTAGAAAAAATTTTATTTCGTACACATATTTTAGATTTAAAAGAATATCATCCTGATTTATGTGCTGTTGCACTTGTCGATTTTTTATATCAAAAAAGTAAGAAAAAAGACCATCAAGTTGTTCCATTATTAGAACGTAACCCCACAATCAAAGGGCAGAGTATTATCTTTCAAAGGCAAGAAGTTGATTCTTATCTTGCAGCAAGAATTATTGATTTCATTCGTCTTGAATTTTTAAGGCTAAAAATAAGTTTTACTTTTGAAACGGTGATGTCTCATATCAGCAAAGTTGAGTTTTTGCATGATGCGAAACGATACGGATTCAAAACTTATTTATATTATGTTGCGACAGTAGATCCTGAGATTAATATCGGGCGGGTACATTATCGTGTGAAAATGGGTGGTCACCCCGTACCTGAACAGAAAATTAGAGAGCGATATTACCGCAGTTTAGATTTATTAATGCAAGCTGTTGATCATGCAGACCGCGCATATATTTTTGATAATTCAAGTCATGGTGAAAAAGCATCATTTCTTGCAGAAATTGAACATGCAGAAGTCTTGAAACTTAATCCAATCGTGGAACGTTTTCCGAAATGGTTTGTAGATCGGGTTCTGACAGAATTTACTTGATTTGATATTTCTGAATGTTTCCTCAACATAGCATGTGTTTAGGTGAAATATTCAGGTTTTAAATGAGCTTTATTTAATATCTAAAATAATATATTATAAAAACATATATTGTATCGAGTGTAGAACATGCACGATTTTTTAATCGCATTTCTTGGTGGATTGCTCTTAGGTGTGGCTGTAATTGGCTATCTTTTTGTGAATGGTCGTATCACAGGTATTAGTGGCATGGTGGCTCAGATTTTAAGCTTTAAATCGTTAAGCCAAAACCCTGCAACTTGGTTTATTTTAGGGCTGATTGTGACACCATTTATCTATGGACTATTTATACAGCCTGACATCATTATGAGCTCTAATCCGTGGTTACTGATCATTGCAGGGCTATTGGTCGGTTTTGGTACTCGTTTAGGTTCAGGTTGTACAAGTGGGCATGGGATTTGTGGTATGAGTCGTTTATCGGTACGCTCAATTGTTGCAACGTGTACGTTCATGCTTGCAGGCTTTATCACGGTATATGTGATGCGCCATGTGTTAGGAGCAATGTCATGAAAAATGTATTTGCTTTTATTTTCGGTTCGATTTTTTCTGTAGGATTAATGCTTTCAGGTATGTCGAATCCTGAAAAAGTCTTGGGTTTTTTAGATTTATTTGGTCATTGGGATCCAAGTCTTGCTTTTGTAATGATGGGTGCTATTGTTGTGGCTTTTATTCCATTTCAAAAAGCCATCAAAAAACCTGTAACATTGTTTAATGAGCCAATGGATTTACCTGTCAGTACTCAAATCGACCGTCGTCTAGTTATAGGTGCATTTATTTTTGGAATGGGATGGGGTATTGCAGGGATCTGTCCTGCACCTGCATTCACCTTAATCGGTTTAGGTCATTACGACGGATTGTATTTTATTATATCGATGTTTATGGGTATGCTTATTTACCGTAAAGGGCAGAGTCAATCATGAATCCACAGGTTAAGTCATTTTTTGATGAAAATACCCATACTTTTAGTTATGTCGTGGCTGATCCAATCAGCCACCATTGTGCGATTATTGATAGTGTATTGGATTATGATGCAGCTTCAGCAACGACCAAGACGCACCACGCGGAAGCCATAATTGCATATATTCAACAACAGCAACTGAATGTGCAATGGATTCTAGAAACGCATGTACACGCAGACCATCTCACAGCATCGCAATATTTAAAACAACAACTTGGTGGAACAATTGCCATTAGTGACAAAATTAAAGGTGTTCAACAAACATTTGCTGATATTTATCAACTTGATTTGAAGTTGATCAATGCCCATCAGGCTTTTGATCATTTTTTTCAAGATGGTGAACATTTTAATATTGGTGAAATGGATGCCTATAATATTGCCACGCCGGGTCATACACCTGCATGTTTGAGCTATGTGATCGGTGATGCTGTATTTGTCGGGGATACCTTATTTATGCCTGATTATGGCACTGCACGCTGTGATTTCCCAAAAGGGAGTGCTTCGCAATTATTTGATTCAGTTCAGAAGTTATATGAACTGCCGAATGAAACACGGGTTTTTTTGTGTCACGACTATTTACCTGAAAGCCGCAAGCAGTATATTGAGCAGACCGATATTCAAACGCAAAAATCGGAAAATATTCACATTCGTCAGGGAGTAAATAAAGCTAATTTTGTCAGCATGCGTGAGGAACGTGATGGGACATTATCAATGCCTAAATTGATTTTACCTGCCATTCAAATCAATATGAATGCAGGGCAATTTCCTGAAGCTGAAAGTAATGGGATTCGCTATTTAAAATTGCCATTGAATTATTTTAAATAATTGCTTTTAAATCGTTCTATTGGTCATGAAGAAGCGACAAAAAGAGATAAGTAGTACTGCTAAATAATTAAGACGTTTTTATTTAAAATCCTTTCATTCCAGCCTTCTCCTTGTTGGGAGAAGGGGCTTCTACGCTTAGTTTGAATGATGAAAAAACCAAGTTTACTCAAGGAGTTTATTGATATCTTTAGGCAGCCCTTGCATGCTTTCAATTTCACCTTTATTGTTTTTCCATACTAAAGCGGGTGTTGCATAGAATCCGTATTTATCAAGTAAGGCAGTATTGGCATCCAATTGATCAGACAAATTTTTCGGAATATTGGTCATTTCTTTAATTTTATTTTTACCATTCGATTGGTTAAATAGCTTAAATGTTTCAACAGGATTGGCACTTTGCAATAAAGTCGCCGCTTGTCCTTTACTGCTCGGACGAATGACACCGACCATGATATGACGTAATTGAACTTTACCTGACTCGACCAATGGGCGAGCTTTTTGCCACATAGTATGACAATACGGACAGTTGGCATCATTAAATACATAAACAATTTTTTCTGCATTGTCTTGACCGTCTTGAATCCATGTCGATTTTTCTAAAGACTTCCAAATTTCATCAAGAACTGCACCTTTGACATGGGTATTGATGGCTTCTTCACTCAAATTTTTACCTGTAGAATTGTAAAGATCGCCGACTACATAATATTTTTGATCTTTAGAAATAAACACAGTCGATGGATATTCATCTTTGTAACCCGTCCAACCAATCAAGCCCTCAGGTGCATCTATTTGTTTAACAAAGGTATAACCTTCTTTGGTGAGGCGTTCTTTAATAGGGTTGGCATCAACAGCAAAGCTCATTTGTGCCACAGAAAATGCCATTGCACTTAGGCAAAGCATTTTGATTTCGGTCATCAACATAGCGTCATTCTTCCTTTATATTCACTCGGATTTGTTTAATCTTTTGATTCAGCGATGCGTGCGTGAGCTCACCCATATGTGAGGCAATAAGTTTGCCTTGAGCATCAAAAAATAAGGTTGATGGCAAACCAAACATTCCCGTTTTTTCGGCAGTTTGACCTTGAGGATCAAGTAAGACATTGTTTAAGCCTTGTACATGATTTTGTAGATATTTTTCGATTGTAGTTGCATCTTCACCTTGATTAATCAAGACAAATTCAACATCAGGATGATTTTTCTGAGCCTCTAATAGCACTGGCATTTCACGTCGACACGGCGGACACCATGTTGCCCATAAATTAATCACGGTCGGCTTTCCAGTAAATTGACTCAGTGCAATCGGCTGCTGATTCAATGTTTGCAGATTGAGATCAGGGTATTGTTGATATTTCATTTGGGCTTGATGTAAAAGTGCAAACCCAGCGAGATTGAGCATGCTGAAACTGAGCAGTAAAATGGTGAGAAACTTTTTGGATAAGGGTTTATTTTTCCAAATGATCCATGCAAAAGCTACAACTATGCCAGTATAGAGATGAAAACCTTTGTCTTGGATTTTAATTATTTCTATTGGATGAGCAAGATAGCTGTCGAGATGAAATAAGATAAAACTAAATCTTGCTGACAAAAGTGCAATTAAAATGGCATTCCAAATGCTATCTTTAAACTCTTGCCATTGTGCAGTTGTGATTTTAAATTTTGGGAATAAACATTTCCCGAGCAGTAAACTGAGCACTAATGCGATGATGGGGATGGCGAGTCCCCAAGGAAACATGATCGGTCCTAAATGGATTGCCTGTACAGTCACCATCAATTTTTTTGTGCCGACTGTAACTGTTTGATTAATTGTGTCGCACTGAATGTCCCTGTCAAACGTAAAGCACGTTGCTCAGTACCATTGGCTTGTAAAATAAGCAACGTTGGAGGTCCTAAGATTTCCCATTCTTTTAAAATCAAGTCTTGTGACTCGTTGTAGTTGGTCAAATCGAGTTTGATAAGGGTGAAATCCTTGAGTGCAGATTGTACATCAGTACGAGGAAAGACTTCTTTTTCAATAGGTTGACATGCCACACACCAATCGGCATAAGTGTCAATAATGATCGGTCGGTTAAGTTCAGAAGCATGCACAAGTGCTTGTTTTAACTCGGCTTGAGTGGTGACTTTTGTCCATTCTAAGTGCATTGCATCACTATGTTGAACTTGGTATGCCTGAATACTTTCTCGGATATTCCATCCTGAAGCAAGTAAACAGATCGCAACGATAGCTAAAAGTAAAGCTTTATGAGTTGCTTGAATGACTTGACGTAAATTGACGATTAAATAACTACCAAGTGCTAAGCAGAGCACAGCCAATAGCGCAAAATATGCAGTAGATGGCAACATTGGACGAATGAAATAGACCGCGAGCATCAGCATCAAAAAGCCGAAAGCAACTTTGACACGATCCATCCACATGCCAGGTTTAGGCAACCAACGAGAACCAAAAACACTAGCAACAAACAGAGGTAAGCCAATGCCTAACCCTAAAATAAATAAGTACAGCCCGCCGAGGAAAGCATTGTGTGATTGAGAAACAAACAGGAGTGCACCTGCAAGTGGGGCACTCATACATGGGCCGACAATGAGTGCAGATAGTGCACCCATAATACCTGCGCCAATAATCGTGCCGCCTTGTTGTTTATCTTGTAGTTTGCCAAGTTTATTCATTAAACCTTGCGGTAAATTGATTTGATATAAACCAAATAAATTCAATGCCAAAGCGACAAAGATAATAGCGAAAATTGAAATGATGATTGGGCTTTGGAAAATGCGTTGGAAACTATAACCAATTTCAGCAACCACAATACCCATGATGCTGTATACCAATGCCATGCTAATCACAAAACTCAGGGCAATGGCAATGGTTTTATAACCTGTTGCTCGTTGTACTAAAATACCCGATAGAATTGGAATGAGAGGCAGTGAACAAGGTAAAAATGCCAATAAAATACCGAGTAAGAAAAAGACTAATAAATTTAAAAATAAAGAATCTTGCGATAAAAGCTTTAAAAACGATTGATCGTCATTCAATTGTAATGACGTTGTAGGCTCATTGTGAGTGAATTTTGGATTCAACTCAGTTGTAATGATAGTGCTTGCAGCATTGATCGTAGAGCTTTGTATTGCATCATTCGTACCTGAATTGACCGCTGTTTCATCAACTTGAGTCGTTATATTCACTTCTGATGCTGCTGAGTCTTGTACAGGTATTTCAGATTTTAATAGCTTTTTTTGATCAGGCTTTTTTTCCGTTACTGTGACAGCATTATCTTGTGCTGTTGTAGGTGCTGTGATGAGTTTTTTATCAGTCGATTGATTTAGGCTCAGTAACCCACCACGTTGTGAAGTAGCCTGTTGTGGAAATAACCCATCTGCATCACTTTTAATAGTCTTATGTTGTAAAGGATAGCAAAGTCCATCTTCTGAACACCCTTGCCAAGACACTTTATAGTTCGCATTAGGCTTGACTGCAATTTGAGTGAGCACTTGATTGTAGTGAACATTGGTCACGCCAAAAGTGGGATCATCTTTTTCATGCCCTGCAGGCAATTTTAGTTTTATGGGAGTATTATTGACAGTTACTTTGAATTGATCGTGGTACAGATAATAGTGTGGTGCAATGCTCCATTTTAGCTGTGCACTTTGACTGTCGATTGATTCTGCTGAAAATTGAAAAGCCTGATCAGGTGGTAAAAAGCTTTCATTGGCAAATACAGACGTATTCAAACTCAGAATAGAAAATAGACACAGATTTAAAAATACACGCAAAGCATTATTCCCAACAGTTTCACTTTTAATATTATGATCAATGCAACTCGAGATTAGAACCATATAAACAGTTTTGTTTGTAATATTATGTAGATAGATAAAAATGTATTGATAGAGATGGACTTAAATCTATTCAGAGTACCGTAACACGCTGAATAGATACGCTTATCTTAAAATATAGAGGAGGGGGAAGGATTAACTCCTAAATGATAAATCCTTTGTCATATTTAAGCGCAGTGTTGTTGCCAATACGCATTGGCATAATTTGATGGATTATGTCGCTCTAACACTTGCCCAACATTGTGGCTCGCTTGCATTAATGCAGATAGATCAATACCTGTTTTATAACCCATTTTCGATAGTAAATAATATAAGTCTTCCGTTGAGATATTCCCTGATGCACCTTTGGCATAAGGGCAACCGCCAAGACCTGCAATGGAAGAATCAAAAATACGAATGCCTTGTTGTAAAGACTGATAAATATTGGCAATCGCCATACCATAAGTATTGTGGAAATGTCCTGCAAGTACAAAAACATCCATTTCAGCAAGGCAAGCATCCCAAACCGCTTTTACACGGTCAGGTGTTGCTGTTCCAATGGTTTCACCTAAGGAAATTTCATAACAACCCAAATCGAGCAAGCGTTTGGATACAATAGCAACTTTTTTAGGGGCAATTGCACCCTCATAAGGGCAATCGACCATACACGATACATAACCACGTACTTTTACGCCGTGTGCTTTGGCTGTGCTCATTAGATCCGTAAATTTTTCAAAACTTTCATCAATACTGCAATTGATATTTTTTTGCGTAAAGCTTTCAGACGCTGCGGTAAAAACAGCAACTTCCTTGCAACCTACGGCGAGTGCAGACTCAAAACCTTTCAAATTTGGTGTTAATAAACTAAAACTAACATCAGTATCTTTTGAGAGTTGGGCAAATAGTTCATCACTATGCGCCATTTGCGGTACCCATTTTGCTGAGACACATGAGCCGACTTCAATATTTTTAAGACCTGTTTTGACTAAATCTAAAATCAGATTTTTGCGGTCATTAAGCGAGAGTGGTGTTTTTTCATTTTGCAGACCATCTCGTGGGCCAACTTCAACAATTTTGACAAACTCATTTGTTCTCAGATCACTCATGCCACTTCCTCCGTGAGCGCTTGAAACTCGACAAGCTCATCGCCCGCTTTGACTTGGTCACCGACTTGGAAGTAACTACTGATGACCATACCATCTTGTGGTGCACGAATGGCATATTCCATTTTCATTGCTTCAAGTGTTAGTAAAACGTCATTCTTTTTCACTTGAGCGTTGGCATTGACCAAAACTTGAGTAATTACACCTGGCATTGGTGCAATTAAATTGGCATCGTTACTTTCTTGATCATCCGCATTAAAATTTTGTTGTGGATAAGCAAATTTAAAACTTTGACCATTTTGGAAGATCGTCAAAGCTGTAGCATTCGGGCTGAATGCAATTTTATTTTGTTTTCCATCAATATTGATGTGTAAGGTATTTTTGTCTAAAAGCTGTCCTGAAACAGAAAATTGTTGTCCATTTAAATGGGCAGTAAAACTAGCCTGATGAGTACTCACGCTGACTCTTGGACTAAAGCTGACCGTATGTAGCTGTTCATTGCGTTGAAGTTTCACGGGATAGCTTGTATTGACATTTAAACGCCATAAAGACTGCGTTTGCCATACTGGATTATTCGCCATTTGATTTTTTGAAAAGCGGGTTAATAGTTCGATGTATGTTGCCGAAATAATCAGTTCAGGTGTTGTTTCAATTTTGGGTTTGAGTAAAATGGCTTCTTCACGCTGAATGAGATTGGTATCTAACTGCGCATTTTTAAAGGAATCGCATAAAATAATACGGTCTAAAAAGGCAATATTATTGCCTAAACCATCTACGTGGAATTGACCGAGTGCATGATGCATTTGCACCAATGCTGCTTCACGGTTTTCGCCCCAAACAATCAGTTTTGCAATCATTGGGTCATAGTAGGTGGTGATTTCATCACCCTCAATAATGCCACTATCGACACGGACATATTGATTTTGCTCAGGATAATGTAAATAGTTGATTTGACCAATTGCGGGTAAAAAGCCTTTTTCAGGTTCTTCAGCATAAACACGAGCCTCAATAGCATGACCGAGAATTTTTAATTCGTGTTGTTGTTTTGGTAAAGTTTCACCATAAGCAACACGAAGTTGCCATTCGACTAAATCTTGCCCAGTGATCATTTCCGTCACAGGATGTTCAACTTGTAGTCGAGTATTCATTTCCATGAAATACGCGGTACCATCTTGTTCTACAATGAATTCGACGGTGCCTGCACCGACATAATCTACTGCTCGCGCCGCATCAATCGCAGCCTGACGCATTGCCTCAAGTTTTACTTCTAACATTAGTGGTGCAGGGGCTTCTTCTAACACTTTTTGATGGCGACGTTGTACAGAGCAATCACGTTCAAATAAATGCACATAGTTACCATGTGTATCGCCAAAAACTTGCACTTCAATATGACGCGGCTGTATTACGTAGCGTTCAACTAAAACATCATCATTACCAAAGCTCGATTTTGCTTCACTTTTACATGATGCCAGAAGGCTCAAGAAGTCATCAGTATGTTCAACCAAACGCATACCTTTACCACCACCACCTGCACTCGCTTTAATTAAAACAGGGTAGCCTATACAATCGGCCTGTTGTTTTAAAAATACAGGGTCTTGATTTGTACCATGATAGCCTGGAGTTAATGGTACACCTGCTTTTTCCATTAGTGCTTTAGAAGTGGCTTTCAAACCCATTGCTAAAATAGCCGCAACAGGTGGACCAATAAATGTAATGTTATTGTCTAAACAGCTTTGAGCGAATTGATCATTTTCAGATAAAAAACCATAACCAGGATGAATTGCTTGAGCACCTGTGGACAGTGCAGCCTGAATAATACGATCTGCTTGTAAATAACTTTGCGTTGCAGGTGATTCACCAATATAAATGGCTTCATCGGCAAGCTTGACATGCTGTGATTGTGCATCAGCATCTGAATATACCGCCACTGTCGCAATACCAAGTTTTTTTGCAGTACGAATTACACGACATGCAATTTCACCACGGTTAGCAATTAAAATCTTTTCAAACATATTCTTGTCCTTATTCTTGTGTTGCTAATGTCTTAATCCATGACGGGCTGTGTTTATTTAAAAATGCATTTAGGCCATCTTTGGCTTCTAAGCCTTGACGAACATGAGCAATATGCTGAGCCGTTTGTTGTAACAAATCTTCATTCAGTTCTTGCTGCTCAACCATTTGAATCAGTTGTTTTGACGATGCCTGAGCCTGTGGCCCACCCAGTAAAAGTGCTTGTGTAATTTCATTAACTTTTACATCAAGTTGATCTGCCGTAACCACCTCATGTGCAAGTCCAATATCTAAGGCTTGTTGCGCTGAAATACGTTCTGCGGTCAAAAAGTAACGTGAAGCTTGACGTGTGCCAATCGCACGAATGACATAAGGACTAATAGTAGAGGGGGCTAAGCCAAGTCGCACTTCAGAAGTGGCAAATTTAGTTTCCTCACTTGCCACACAAATATCACATGCTGAAGCTAAACCCATGCCACCACCAAAGGCAATACCGTGTACACGGGCAATGGTAGGTTGTTTCAGTGTTGCAAGGGCTTGTAACATTTTTGCAAGCTTTAAAGCATCTGCTTCGTTGTCTGACGCTGATGCTTCACTTTGCGCTTTCATCCAATTGAGGTCTGCACCTGCAGAGAAACTTTTGCCTCGTCCTGCCAAAATTACTACACGAATATCATCACGCACATTGAGTGCATCAAAAGTTGCATGCAGTTCTGCAATGACTTGAGTATTGAACGCATTATGTAATTCGGCACGATTAATCCACACGGTTGCAATCTGATCATGTTGTTCAATTTCAATAAATTGATGGTTCATGGTTTGATAACTCATTGTTTGCCCCTTACATACGGAATACGCCAAATTTGGTTTCTTTGATGGGTGCATTCATGGCAGCCGAAAGACTTAAGCCAAGAACTTGACGAGATTGAGCTGGGTCAATGACACCGTCATCCCAAAGTCGAGCAGAGGCATAATAAGGATGACCTTGTTTTTCAAATTGATCACGGAAAGGTTGTTTAAATTGATCTTCTTGTTCCGTAGACCACTGTTCACCTTTTGCCTCAATTTGATCACGTTTTAATGTAGACAATACACTTGCCGCTTGTTCACCACCCATGACTGAAATTCTTGAATTCGGCCAAGTCCATAAAAAACGTGGTGAATATGCACGACCACACATACCATAGTTACCTGCGCCAAAAGAACCGCCAATCACTAAGGTCAATTTGGGTACATTCGCTGTGGCAACTGCCATGACCAGTTTGGCGCCATTTTTAGCAATGCCTTCATTTTCGTACTGACGACCGACCATAAAGCCTGTGATATTTTGTAGAAAAAGCAGGGGAATATTTCGCTGTGCACACAGTTCAATAAAATGTGCACCTTTTTGTGATGATTCTGAAAATAAAATACCGTTATTGGCAATAATACCGACAGGCATACCATACAGTTTGGCAAAACCTGTAATAAGGGTTGTACCGAAACGAGCTTTAAATTCATCAAAGCGTGAACCATCGACAATACGGGCAATGACTTCACGAATATCAAAGGGTTTACGTGAGTCGCTTGGCACAACGCCATACAATTCTTGTGCATCGAACAACGGTTCTTCAATATTATGATTCGCTTGATGCGGTGTCTTATTTAAATTGGCAACAATATTACGGGCAATGGCAATTGCATGTTCATCATTTTCAGCCAAATGATCGGCTACACCTGAAAGGCGAGTATGGACATCACCACCACCCAAATCTTCGGCTGTGACAACTTCACCTGTAGCCGCTTTAACAAGGGGTGGCCCACCTAAGAAAATAGTCCCTTGATTACGAACAATAATGGTTTCATCTGACATAGCAGGTACATAAGCGCCGCCTGCGGTACAGCTACCCATGACTACTGCAATTTGAGCAATGCCCATGCTAGACATACGCGCTTGATTGTAAAAAATACGCCCAAAATGGTCACGGTCAGGAAAGACCTCATCTTGCATTGGTAAATAAGCACCGCCTGAATCGACCATATAAATACACGGTAAATGGTTTTGTTCAGCAATTTCTTGTGCACGTAAATGTTTTTTCACAGTCAAAGGGTAGTATGTTCCACCTTTGACCGTTGCATCATTCGCTACGATCATACAAGTAATGCCATTGATCTGACCAATCCCCGCAACAACACCGGCAGCAGGAACGTCATCTGTATAGACGTTATAAGCCGCTAATTGTCCAATTTCTAAAAAGGCCGTTCCTGCATCGACCAATTGATCAATTCGATCACGTGCTAAGAGCTTGCCACGTGAGAGGTGTTTTTGACGGGCACTTTCACCACCACCAAGGGCAATATGTTGTGCTTTTTGTTTTAAATCATCGACCAATTGTTGCATCGCTATTTGATTAATTTTGAAGTCTTCACTTCGAATATTGATTTTACTGTGTAGTTGGTTCATACAAAACATCCCTGTCATTCTGCGTTTTGATGTGCTTTGTCACTATTTTTTACATTAATTTTAGATTTATCGAGTTTCATTAAATAGTTCACGACCAATCAACATACGACGAATCTCTGAAGTTCCTGCGCCAATTTCATATAATTTAGCATCACGCCAAAAACGCCCTGTGTCATATTCATTGATATAGCCATTACCACCTAGGGCTTGAATGGCTTCACCTGCCATCCATGTTGCTTTTTCTGCAGAATATAAAATGGCGCTCGCTGCATCTTTACGTAAACTGCGTACATGATTGCCTTTGTCACAGGCTGCACCTACGGCATAGACTAAGGCTTTACATGCCAACCAAGTCGAATACATATCTGCAACTTTGCCTTGCATCAGTTGGAATTCACCCAATGATTGTCCAAATTGTTTACGGTCATGAATGTAAGGAATGACGACATCTAAACAGGCATCCATAATGCCTAAAGGACCTGCACTTAAAACAGCACGTTCATAATCGAGTCCACTCATAAGGACTTTTGTACCATTACCTACACCACCTAATACGTTTTCCTTTGGTACTTTTACGTTATCAAAAAACAACGGGTAGGTATTTGAACCACGCATACCGAGTTTGTCGAGGTGAGAACCATGACTAAACCCAGCCATATCTTTTTCAATTAAAAATGCAGTCATGCCTTGAGCACCTGCGGTTAAATCAGTTTTAGCGTAGACCACCAGAACATCTGCATCACCACCATTGGTAATCCACATTTTTGAGCCGTTGAGAATAAAATGATTGCCGTGATCATCGGCACGAAGTTTCATGCTGACCACATCTGAGCCTGCGTTCGGTTCAGACATTGCCAATGCTCCGACAAATTCACCTGAAATTAGTTTTGGTAAAAAACGTTGCCTTTGTTCTTCGTTACCGTTGCGGTTAATCTGATTGACACACAAATTTGAATGCGCACCATAAGACAAGCCAATGGCAGCAGATGCTCGTGAAATTTCTTGCATGACAATGATATGCGCCAAATAGCCCATATTGGTGCCGCCATACTGTTCGCTGACGGTCATGCCTAATAAACCCATATCGCCAAATTTTTGCCAAAGCTGTTTTGGAAAGAAATTGTCTTGTTCGACTTGGCGTGCAATTGGTAAAATTTCTTTACTACAAAAATTTGCAACTGAATCACGCAGTGCAATTAGTGTATCATCTAGTCCAAAATCAATACTTTGTAGATTCATTTATACTTCATCCTTGAGTTTATATTTGTTGTTTCATGCACGTTTTTTGTTGTGCTTGAAACTACCATACCGATATTTTTCAAAAAAGTGAATAGAAATTCAAAAATTGATTTACAATTCATTTTAATTGTTTGAGAATGCAAATATGAGTTATAAACGATCAACCTTGATGCAAGAGCGCATGCAACAAAATCGCCAAACGATTTTGTTATCGGCACGAGAGCTGATTGCTCAAGGTGGTTTTAAAGATGCACAAATCCAAGCCATTGCAGATCGAGCAGGTGTGTCGAGTGGTTTGGTTTATCGGTACTTTGACAGTAAAAGTCAGGTGTTAGTTGAAGTATTGTCTGCGGCAATTTTGCTTGAAGTGGAGATTTTAAATCACATTGCAGCAGGGTCGCTCAGTCCCGTACAGAAGCTACATAAGGCGGTTACGACTTTTGTAAAGCGTGCAATGAATAGCCCACAGCTTGCGTATTCGCTGATGTTTGAACCTGTAGATCCATCGATTGAACATGAGCGATTTCGTAGTAAGCAACTGATTAAACAAAGCATTAAAGAAATTTTAGCCGAAGGAAAGGTAAGTGGTGAGTTTGGTTTTGAAGATTTAAATACAGCGGCATTGTGTGTTGTTGGTGCTATGACGTTTGTTGTGATTGAACCTTTAAATCCCTCACGTAATGTAATGTTTGATGAGGCTTATAAAGATTATTTTGTGAAACAGATTGCTGATTTTTGTCTTAATGCGGTCAAAACTGAGGAGGGAAAATAATTAGTTAAATGAAGTAAAGACCGTTTTAGCAGTTTGGATGCGTTAAATATAAACGAGTGAAACAAAGTAATCGCGAAAAAATACGGAAAGTGAAACAACAATTATATTGAAGTGAACAATCAGAATTACAAAGAATCAAGGAGTATGATTCAATGTCGCAATTACGGTTAAGCTATGCCTATGGTGCAAGCAGTCAGCCTCTTGTAGGTATGACAATTGGCGCAAAATTTGATGAAGCCTGTCAGCAATATGCTGAACAAGATGCAGTGGTGAGTCTGCATCAAAATATACGACTGAATTATCGGGAGTTACAGGCACAGGTCAATGCCTTTGCTTGTAACTTATTAAAATTAGGTCTGAAAAAAGGAGACCGTTTAGCAATTTGGTCTCCTAATTGTGTGGAGTGGACGATCACCCAATTTGCTGCATTCAAAGCAGGCATTATTTTAGTCAATTTAAATCCAGCTTATAAAAGCAATGAACTTGAATACGTTTTAAATAAAGTATCGTGTAAAGCTTTAGTGATTGCATCAACCTTTAAAACCACCGATTATCAAGAAATTCTCTATAAAATTGACCCCGAACTTACTGAAAATAGCTCATCTAAAGTACTCAATTCAGTGCGTTTGTCGCATTTAAAATGTGTGATTAAAATTGATGAGCACGTTCAAAATGGCATGCATCGATTTAGTGATTTACTCACAACACCGACAGTACAGCAATTGGCTGAATTACAAAGTATTTCTACAAGTTTACAATTTGATGAAACCATTAATATCCAATTTACTTCAGGCACAACGGGTAGCCCCAAAGGCACAATGCTGACCCACAATAACATTTTAAATAATGGTTATTTTGTCGGTGAAGCAATGCACTTAACCTCGAAAGACCGAGTGTGCATTTCTGTGCCATTGTTTCATTGTTTTGGCATGGTTATGGGCAATTTAGCCTGTATTACACATGGTTCAGTGATGATTTATCCTGCGGCAGTTTTTAATCCTCTAGCGAGTTTAAAAGCGATTGAGCAGGAAAAATGTACCGCAGCCTATGGTGTTCCAACAATGTTTATTGCCATGCTTGAGCAAGAAGAATTTGATTCCTTTGATTTAAGCAGTTTACGTACAGGCATTATGGCGGGTAGTCCGTGTCCAAAAGAAATTATGCAACGTGTGATTGATCGTATGCATATGCATGAAATTACCATTTGCTATGGAATGACCGAAACAGCGCCTGTGAGTGCACAAAGTTCAACAGAAGACCCCGTCGATTGTCGTGTGGGTACAGTTGGGCGAGTACATCCACATTTAGAAATCAAAATTGTCGATGAAGAAGGTAAGGTTGTACCCCGTGGAAAGCTTGGTGAACTGTGTGTGCGCGGTTACTCGGTCATGCTCGGCTATTGGGAAGATGAGGATAAAACCCGTGAAGTGATTGATATTGCCAAATGGATGCATACGGGTGACATTGCTGAAATGGATGATGAGGGTTTTATTAAAATTAAAGGACGCATCAAAGATGTAGTGATTCGGGGTGGTGAAAATCTTTTCCCGAAAGAAATTGAAGATTTCCTCTATACTCATCCCGATGTATCAGACGTACAAGTGATTGGCTTACCCGATGCACGTTATGGCGAGGAGTTGTGTGCGTGTATTATTTTACATGAACATTCGAGCGACCAACTTCAGGTAATTGAGGACAGTATTCGCCAATATTGTAAAGCGCATATTTCACATAATAAAGTGCCACGTTATGTACGCTTCTTTGCAGAATTTCCAATGACGGCTTCAGGTAAAGCGCAAAAGTTTAAACTACAACAATTGATGCGTGATGAGTTAAATTTATCTGAAATTGCTTAGTCATGAATTAGCAATTAGGTATAGATAAATTTTAACTATAAGTTCTCTCTCCTTGCAGAGATTTACGTAGTAAATTTCTCAGAGAGAGTTTATTTGAAAGCACTTCATTTTCTTGCGTAGCTTCGCTATTCATCCCAAAGGGATAAAGAAGATTTAAATTTAAAGAATCAAAAGCGTTTTGTTGTGATTTTTACAAGAAATGTATAGTTTTAAAGCTATTGTTCCACCATATGGATATCAAAATGGCAAAAGATTTTAATCAACCTTTCATTGTCGATGGTTATGATGAGCATATTCGTAAGTTGATACCTGGTTATGAGTTGGTACATTTACAAATTAGTGCCTTACTCAAGACATATTTACCTGAACAAGCAAATATTTTGGTGGTTGGTTGTGGTACAGGCTATGAGTTACGCTATTTGACGCAACAATTTCCAGAGTGGCACTTTACTGCAATTGATCCTGCAGAAAATATGCTTCATAAAGCCAAACAATTATTACAAGAATCAGGTGCCGCAGATCGAGTCAATTTTATTTTAGGAGATACGTCAGTATTGATTGAAATACAGTCGAATAGTCAATCTAATTGTCAGCCTGTGCAATTTGATGCAGCATTGTCTATTTTAGTTTCACATTTTATTGATAAACCGAACAAGATACATTTTTTTCAAGATATCTATCAAGTCTTAAAGCCACAAAGTTTTTCTTTAAGTTATGACCTTATGCAGTTTGAACAGAAAACAGATTTGACGACTTTGAAATATTTGGCGCAAGCTACAGGGCTGTCAAATCAGCAAAGTCAGGTGATGATTGAACGTTTAGAGCAAGATTTTCATTTGGTTTCTGTGGCAGAAATGCATCAAATTTATGAAAAATCAGGCTTTACCAATATACGCACATTTACGCAAATGTTTACTTATTATGGTTTTATTGCTTTTAAAGCTTAGAAAATCGAATATATGTACTTAATGTTAGTCAGATAAAAGTTTTTTAAATTCTTCCCCCTTGCGGAACAAGTTCTTTAGCTTTAAGAAAGGAGGGAGTTTTCATTATTGAAAACTTATTGAAATTGATAGTTTCCCCTCTTTTATAAAGAGGGGTTACAGAAGAAGTTTAGGATTTTAAGCCATTATTGGCTTAACTAATTAGCATTGAAGAATAAATCAACTCGATTTTTTCTCTGATTTTTCTTCAGTTTGTGCTTCAACATTTAATTCATACAAATGTGCCAATGCTGAAATGAAACGCATTTTATCATCAGCTACATTCACATGAAGTTGATCACCTTCAATGCTAATAACTTGTTCAGCAAGGAAGACATCAATAATTTGTTGGAAGATGGGTTCAAGGTTTTCAATATTCCATTTTAAGAAATACTGCTTAGCAAAGTTAGGGTAAGCCAGTTTAAAATCTGTAAATAATTGCGCTTTAGACAGACTTTGATGCTGTTTAAGGGCATAAGCCACATAAGCCGGCAAAATAAAGGTATGTAAAATATTGTTGCTGAAATATTTAAGCAAGCCAACTTGATTGTCACTGACTTTGACCCAACGCTCATTATCATGTTCAATAAATTCAACTTGCTTCAATTTAATAGCGTATTGAATAATTTCATGGGCAGAGAGCGCCGTGATTTTCATTCGTTCATCATAATGTGCTGTTTGTAGTAAATGGCGGTATTGTTCCAAACGCAATATGACATCACGCTCAGCAAGTTCATAAGTTGGCGCATTGAGTAAAACAATTGCAAGTAAATCAACAGGATTGATGACTACTGCTTTATTGATGTTTTGCAAAATTTCATTGGCAACATCTGTGACAGTCGCTTTGACTGAGTCGGGTAAGTCTGCATGTAGATCTAAATGTGTCGGTGCCGCATGACGTTGTAGAGCAGGTTCAAGAAATACTGGTTCACCAAAATTGACATGCACCATGCCAAAGACTTTCTCAATTTTCTGCATCGATTTGAGTAAGCCAAACAACGATTCAGACTGTTTTTTCTGCCCACCAAGCTCTTTAATATAAGATGAACCTTCAAGTAATTTTTCATAGCCAAAATAGGTTGGAATGAAGGCAATTGGTTTACTGTCGCCTCGTAAATAGCTTTGAATGGTCATTGCTAACATGCCTTTTTTTGGCTGTAACAATAAACCTGTGCGAGAACGGCCACCTTCAATAAAATACTCAAGCGGGGTATTTCGACTGAGTAAACTGTGCAAATATTCTTTAAATACCGCTGTATATAGCGCATTACCATTGAAACTACGACGAATAAAGTATGCACCTGCGCCACGCATGAGTTGACCTACCACAGGCATGTTCAGGTTAATCCCTGCAGCAATATGTGGTACCATCAACCCACGTTTATAAATCACATAAGACAATAACAAATAGTCGATATGACTGCGGTGACACGGCGTATACACAATCTCATAATCTTTTGCTAGTTCACGAACCATGTCGAAATGATGGACTTCAATACCATCATATAGCTGTGTCCATAATTTCGTAAGTGCAATTTCGGCAAAACGTAAAGTTGAGTATGAAAAATCAGAAACAATTTCATTAAGATAACTACGTGCCAATTTATCAGCTTCATTTAAACTAATTTTTTTATGAATGCTTTCTTGGCGGACAGCATCTCTAACCGCTTCAGTGGTCATTAAAGTATTGATCACATTACGGCGGTCAGAAAGGTCAGGTCCTAAAACAGCCTCTTTATACTGATTAAACTCTTGGTTTAATGTTGTTGTTACATAATGTGCAGGTGAAAAGTTTGGACTACGTTCTTGAGCAACCCGAATCATCTCTTGCAATGATGTAGCTTGATGAAACTCGATATAATTTTCACGACCATAGAGGGCAATATTCAGCGCTTGTTTTATGCCCGTTGGCTTTGTCCAAGCATCAGCAAATAACGCTTTGTACCATGTGTCTTCAGTTTCAGGCGCACGTCCCCATAAAATAGAAACAGGCACCAACAAAATATCTTGTTCGGGATGACGTAACAAAAATTCAATCATCCGAATAAGTTTGTCAGGGTAATACGCTGAAACATTGCCTTTGTGATTGTCGTGTAAAGTTAAAAATGAATCATCTTCATAAAGCTCATCGAGCTGTAATGGCATAAATGCAGATTGTAATTTTTGTTTTTCAGTTTCATTATCAATCAAGACTTTATTCGATACAGAGTCATCTTGAATGACATAGCACACGGGGAATGGTGTCGCTTCTTGGCTTGTCGATATTTGCTCAAGTGTTTGATGCTTCCCGAGCACTTGAGGGCTAACAATTTTATCTAACACTTTTTTTGTAAATTGACGATAAAATTTTTGATAAGCGTTATTCGCCATAATCTTCCCGATTTTTTTCCAATGTGACTATTATGCTTGAAAACAATGAGATGATGGCAATCGAATTTTGACCGTTCACGTTTGAATTTTGTCTAATTTTTCTAAGTAAATGATTTATAAAAGCAAACAAATTCGAAAATAGAATAATTAAATCTCTTTTATGCATATAACATTCTATGTAAAAAGCGATATGATAAAAGCAGATAACATGAATCATTTATATCTAAATTTGAGGAAAGCACATGTCTACAGAAACAAATTTCCCGAAAATTGAAAATGCAGGGATTGCCGTTTATAACAACAACGCTGAAGCAATTGGTAATACGCCTTTAGTGCGCATTAATCGATTAATTCAGAGTCAAGCAACAGTTTTGGCAAAAATTGAAAGCCGTAATCCTGCCTTTTCAGTGAAAGATCGTATTGGCGCAGCACTCATTGCAGATGCTGAAGAAAAAGGTCTACTTAAAAAAGGCATGAAAATTGTTGAGCCAACAAGTGGTAATACAGGTATCGGTTTAGCTTTTGTTGCAGCAGCAAAAGGTTATGAAATTACATTAACAATGCCTGCAAGTATGAGTATTGAGCGCCGTAAAGTATTAAAAGCGTTGGGTGCTAACCTTGTATTGACTGAACCTGCGAAAGGCATGAAAGGTGCGGTCGATGAGGCGGTACGTTTAGCCACAGAACAGCCTGAAACTTATTATTTGCCACAACAATTTGAAAATCCAGCCAATCCTAAAATTCATGAAACTACGACAGGTCCTGAAATTTGGGCTGCAACAGGTGGTAAAGTAGATATTTTAGTTGCAGGTGTGGGTACAGGTGGAACGATCTCTGGTATTTCACGCTATTTTGAACAAGTACAAAATCAACCCATTTACTCTGTCGCTGTTGAACCAGCGGAATCGCCAATTATTGGTCAGGCTAAACGTGGTGAAACATTAACGCCAGCGCCACATAAAATTCAGGGTATAGGCGCAAACTTCATTCCGAGTAATTTGGATTTAGATTTAGTCGATGAAGTGATTGCAATTACGAGTCCTGAAGCAATTGATTTTGCACGTAAGATTGCAACCCAAGAAGGTATTTTTGTTGGGATTTCAAGTGGTGCAGCACTTGCCGCAGCCGCACAGTTGGCTGCTCGTCCTGAAAATGCAGGAAAAACGATTGTCGTGATTTTCCCTGATGCAGGCGAGCGTTATTTATCTTCAGTTTTATTTGAAGATATTTCTGCCGAATAAGCTGTATCAATGAATAAAAATAAGTCATAAAAAACCACGGTGTCATTCCGTGGTTTTTTATTCATAAATATGAATAAAATAGTATATCTCTAAATTTTTAATTCAGATATGAGCGTAATTTTTTTCTTGAATAATAATCTTTGAAGTGAGTTCTGCTTTAGTTCGTACACCAAGTTTTTTCATTAAATTAGCTTTATGCACCTCAATTGTCCGATGTGATAAATCAAGCTTTCTCGCAATCTCTTTACAAGTAAACCCATTGACGATGAGTTGTGTAATTTCAGCTTCACGTTTAGTTAATTTATATTTTGATGTTACTACTTGATCTTGACGCTCAAAATGCCAAACCATCAGTTTAAATGGATCTTCTGGTGTAAGCGTTTGCCCATGCGTATGTGTCCAAAAAAGCTCGCCATTTTTATGCTGCATAAAACGATGGTCGGAATAGAAGTGACTTTTTTTGAGCATTAAACTTTGTAAAGCATCATCTCCAACTTTTTCGTAGTCTTCAATACTTGGAAAAATTTTGACTATAGATTGCTCAATCAGTTCTTCCCGTGTATAGCCAAATAAATTTGTAAATGCAACATTCATTTCCATCATGCATCTGTTACTGAGTACAACGATAGGGGCAGGACAAAAATCAAATGCCAATTTGTTATAATTCATCATAAGCATCCTTACTTAATAGATTAAGGAATATATGATTTAGACTAAAATAACAAGTATAAAAACAACCAAATAACTTATTTTTTAAATACAGTAATAGTTGAAAAAACATAAATAATGTTTCGATTTTAGATACTAGATAAAACATTTTTAGTGTTTTATTTTCAATATTTTTTATTAAGTGTTTGAATTTTAATTATATAATAAAAAAACACTCACTACTTAAGTAATTAAGGGTGTTGACCTCTAATTTAATCTGATTCAAATTAGAAAAAGATGAAAAGTGATTCATTCTTTCGCTTTTCAAATTGAATATGAATCATCAATATGCATATTCAATACTTAAAAATCAAAAATACTTTATGTCACTAATAGTCCGGATTGATTATTCATAAAGTGTATACAAAATGAAATATTAAAAAGTGCAAGAGGTGTCTATGGAACAGATACAAGGGTCAAATGCTCAGCCTAAAAAGTCATCTCACCGTTTGGCTGGTATCTCTAGTATGGTCGGTACAACCATTGAATGGTATGACTTTTTTATCTACGGTGCAGCAGCGGCACTGATTTTCAATAAATTATTCTTTCCTAATCTTGATCCTTTAACCGGAGTCTTAGCCGCTTTTGCAACGTATGCAGTAGGATTTATAGGTCGTCCCTTAGGTGGAATAGTTTTCGGACATTTTGGAGACAAAATTGGCCGTAAAGCTATGCTCTTAACGACACTTGTCATGATGGGTATTCCAACAGTTTTGATTGGACTTTTACCGACGTATGAAAGTATTGGTTATTGGGCGACATTTTTCCTTGTTGTTTTACGTTTTATACAAGGAATGGCGATGGGCGGAGAATGGGGCGGTGCTGTTTTAATGGCAGTGGAACATGCTCCTGAAGGTGGTAAGGGGTTTTGGGGGAGTTTACCGCAAGCGAGTGCGGGTGGTGGCTTAATGCTTGCATCGATTGCATTGGCATTGGTTTCATTACTTCCTGAGGCAAGTCTATTTAGTTGGGGATGGCGTATTCCATTCCTCGCGAGCATTATACTTTTAGGTGTAGGTTGGTATATTCGTGTGAAAGTGCCTGAATCTCCAGACTTTGAAAAAGTGAAAGAACAAGCACAAGAAATTAAAGTACCTGCGCTACAGGTTTTCAAAAACCATCCACGTGAATTGTGGACAATTATTTTTGCTCGTGCTGCTGAAAATGCTTGGTTCTATATTGCATCTACCTTTGCTTTAGCATACACCACAACAAAATTAGGCATTCCACGCCAAGATATTTTATTTGCCACTATTTGTGGAGCAGGTGTCATTATGGTGATGACGCCCTTATGTGGTCACCTTTCAGATAAGGTCGGACAGCGTAATATGTTTATGTTCGGTTTGGTGGTTCTTGCACTTTATTGTTATCCATTTTTTAGCATGCTTGATACGAAAGATCCGGTACTCGTTTGGACTGCGATTGTTTTGGCTATTGGTGTAGTTTTTCCAATCATGTATGCACCACAGTCACAGTTATTTGCTCGTCAATTTCCTGCAGAAATTCGCTATAGCGGTATTTCTATTTCAGTACAGTTTGCGGGTGTACTCGGTGGTGGTATCGCTCCGCTTATTGCGACAAAGTTACTCAGCGTTGGTGATGGCAGTCCACATTTGATTATTATGTACATTATGGGAATGGCAATATTTGCAATTTTCTGTACATGCTTTATGAAAAAAGATGAGCTTGGAAAATCTGCAAAACTCAAAACTGTCAAAAAAGAAATGCGTGTGTAATGCATTAATACGGTTATTTAAAATAATATTTTAGATAAAGATAAAACCATATTTATCTTTATCTATCAAAACTATATGGCAATGCATATTTGTTAAAAATCAAAGTTTTTAAATTTTGTAAGATTTATTTTTTCTAAAATTAGCAATGTAGCAAATCTAAAACTATACATGGAGGTTAAAGATGGCTCAATTGATCGGGCATTATATATCGGGTAAACACATTGTAGAGACGCAAAGAAGCGGACCTATATTTAATCCTTCCACAGGGGAAGAGATAGCTCAATGTGCTTACGGCGATGTAATCACTGTAAATCAAGCTGTTCAGGCTGCATCATCATTAAATGCTCAAAAATGGTCGAAGGCTTCACATGCATCGCGTTTACAAGTGATCTATAAACTTCGTGAGCTTATGATTGCTAAAACAGAAGAGCTCGCTGAAATCATTGGTAGAGAGCATGGTAAAACTATTGCTGATGCAAAAGGTGAAATAGGACGCGCAATTGAAGGGATTGAATTTGCTTGTAATGCACCACAAGTGACTAAGGGGGAATATGCTCGAAATGTTGCGGGTGATATTGATGTTTTTTCTGTCAGAGTTCCAGTGGGTGTCATTGGATGTATTACGCCTTTTAACTTTCCAATTATGATTCCAGCAGTCATGATGGCAATGGCTGTTTCAATTGGAAATTCGATTGTTTGGAAGCCTTCTGAAAAAGTACCATCAGCAGCATTATTTTTTGCTAATTTATGGAAAGAAGCTGGTTTACCTGATGATATTTTTAATATTGTACAAGGTGACAAAGTTGTTGTAGACGCTATGTTAGAACATCCTGAAATTTCAGCAATCAGTTTCGTTGGCTCAACTCAAATTGGTGAGTACGTTTACCAAAAAGGAACCTCCCACAATAAGCGTGTTGCGGCATTTACTGGTGGGAAAAATCATATGGTTGTAATGCCAGATGCTGACTTAGAAGCCGCAGCGAATGCTTTTGTTTCCGCAGGATTCGGTTCAGCGAGTCAACGTTGTATGGCTGTTTCGTTATTACTTCCTGTTGGTGTAGAAACAGCTGAAAAATTGCGAGAGTTAATTATTACAAAAACTAAAGCACTTAAAATGGGGGCTTATAATGATGAATCTGCAGATTTTGGTGCAGTTATTTCATCGCAATCAAAACAGTCAGTATTAAAGGCAATTGATCAGTGTATTGAAGATGGAGCTGAACTATTATTGGATGGACGTTCTTATCAACATCCAGAATATAAAAATGGCTATTATATAGGTCCAACATTACTTGACCATGTAACAACAGACATGGACTTTTATAAACAAGAAGTGTTTGGTCCAGCACGAGGAATATTGCGTGTGAATAGTTTAGATGAAGCCATTGCTGTGACAAATAGTCATGAGTTTGGTAATGGCTCAGTCATATTTACTCGTGATGGCAAAACAGCGCATCGTTTTTTTACTGAAATTGAGTCTGGTATGATTGGAATAAATGTCCCTGTTCCTTTGCCCGTAAGTTATTTTAATTTTGGTGGTTTAAGGCGTTCAAAATTTGGTGAATCCCATTTATATGGACCAGACGCTGCACGTTTTTATACTAAGCTAAAAACAATGTCACAGAAATGGCCTGAGCAAATTGAAGGTCATCAAGAAATTTCTTTGGCATTTAAAATAACATAAAAAATTTAATGTATTTATTGACTTAAAGCCTGCTATAGCAGGCTTTTTATTTAAATATATAACTTAAAAATCTATAAATTTAATCAGCATCATTGGAACTTAACTCTTGACCTTCCCATGATGGGAATCTTTATGCTAATACTAATCAAAAGATCAGCAAAAAGAGGATACTGCAATGACAACAACATCAGATCCAATGAAGCAAAGCAAGAACGTAACACAAAGCTACAGTGGAACGCTCAATATTGAGGGAATGACTTGTGCTTCGTGCGTTGGTAGAGTCGAAAAAGCCTTACAGAAACTGCCTAATATTGATGCTGTCTCCGTGAATTTGGCTACAGAAAAAGCCACCATTCAAAGTCATGAGCCTTTGGACTATGATGCGATTATTCAAACCATTGAAAAAGCAGGCTATGAAGTACCGAAGGCGCTACCTATAGAACTTGCCATTGATGGAATGACCTGTGCTTCTTGTGTTGGACGTGTTGAGAAAGCTCTAAAAAAAGTTGAAGGGGTTACTTCAGTAAGTGTCAATTTAGCCACTGAAAAAGCTTTGATTGTAGCAAACCCTCCAACCACGGTTGAGCAACTCATTCAAGCTGTGGCAAAAGCAGGTTATGAAGCTCATGTCATTCAAGCTGATCAGATCGAAATTCAGCAAGAAAAAAAAGCAGACGAATTAAATCATTTAAAACATGACTTAATTCTTGCCACTATTTTAGCAACACCTGTTTTCTTACTTGAAATGGGTTCACACCTTGTTCCGGCATTTCATCATTTAATTGCAAATAGCATAGGTACTCAAAACAGTTGGTATATCCAATTTGTTCTGACCACGCTTATTTTAGTTTTTCCAGGGCGTCGTTTTTATCAAAAAGGTATTCCTGCATTATTTCGCCTTGCCCCTGATATGAATTCTTTAGTTGCTGTGGGTACATTCTCGGCTTATGTATTTTCTGTTGTTGCAACTTTTTTCCCGCAGTTATTACCAATAGGGACAGTGAATGTCTATTTTGAAGCTGCTGCTGTTATTGTTGCACTCATTTTACTTGGTCGTTTCTTTGAATCTAAAGCACGAGGGCGTACATCTCTTGCTATTCAACAGCTTTTAGGAATGCAACCTAAAATGGCACGTGTTGAGCAAGATGGGCAAATGGTAGAAACTGCCATTCAAGATGTTAAGTCGGGCATGATTGTTGAAATTCGTCCGGGTGAACGAGTGCCTGTTGATGGTCATATTATTTCAGGGCAAAGTTTTATTGATGAATCGATGATGAGCGGTGAACCGATTCCTGTCGAAAAAGTTGTCGGAGCTGAAGTTATTGGCGGAACAGTCAATCAAACAGGAAGTCTTAAAATTCAGGCAACTGCTGTAGGTCAAGATTCGGTGCTGTTCCAAATCATTCAAATGGTTGAGCAGGCACAAGGTTCTAAACTTCCTATTCAAGCAGTTGTCGATAAAATTACCATGTGGTTTGTCCCTATGGTGATGGCAATGGCATTGCTCACGTTTATTGCTTGGGTGATTTTTGGTCCTGAACCCGCATTAAGTTTTGCCTTAGTCAATGCCGTTGCTGTACTGATTATTGCTTGTCCATGTGCCATGGGGCTTGCAACACCGACTTCGATTATGGTCGGAACAGGACGTGGTGCAGAAATTGGTGTGTTATTTCGTAAAGGTGAGGCATTACAGTCTTTAAAAGAAGCACGTGTGGTCGCTGTTGATAAAACAGGGACACTCACAGAAGGCAAACCTGTTTTAACCAATTTTGAAGTGTTATCGGGTTTTGATGAAAATCAAGTCTTGGCAGCTGTAGCAAGTATTGAAAATAAGTCGGAACATCCGATTGCGCAAGCCATTGTTAAAGCTGTGCTTGATTTAGGATTAAGTTTAAGAGAGATTCAAAACTTTAACTCATTGACGGGTTATGGTATTGAGGCAGATGTAGATGGCTTACATTTGCATATTGGTGCAGATCGACTTATGCAAAAACTTGGTTTATCTGTTGAACAATTTGCACAGACAGCTGAGAATTTAGGACAAGAAGGCAAAACGCCCTTATATGTAGCCATTGATCAAAAACTTGCTGCGATTATTGCCGTGGCTGATCCGATTAAGGCGAGTACTTATCCTGCAATTAAAGCTTTACATGCTCAAGGTCTTAAAGTAGCAATGATAAGTGGTGATAACCGTCATACGGCTGAAGCGATTGCTAAACAATTGGGTATTGATGAAGTTATTGCTGAAGTTCTACCTGCACAAAAAGTGGAAGCTGTGCAAAAACTCAAACAAAGCTATGGGCATATTGCTTATGTTGGTGATGGCATTAACGATGCACCCGCTTTGGCTGCTGCTGATGTTGGTGTAGCGATTGGCACAGGAACTGATGTTGCAATTGAAGCGGCTGATGTTGTCTTAATTTCAGGCAGTTTGCAGGGTATTCCCAATGCGATTGCACTGAGTAAGGCAACAATGGACAATATTCATCAGAATCTATTTTGGGCATTTATTTATAATATTGCGCTCATTCCTGTGGCTGCTGGTGTGTTATATCCTACATTTGGTATTTTAATGTCACCTATTTTTGCTGCTGGTGCGATGGCGTTGTCTTCAATCTTTGTCTTAGGCAATGCATTACGTTTAAGAACATTTAAGCCTGTAACAGGGTGAAATATGCTTCAATTTAGGATTGCTCATTTATATGAGTTGGCAATTTGAAATCTAACCATATATATCAGAAATAGAGGTGAGTCATGAATATAGGTCAGGCTGCGAAACAATCAGGTTTGTCTGCAAAAATGATTCGTTATTATGAAGATATTGAGCTGATTGATGCGGCAAAACGTACCGATGCTGGTTATCGGATCTACACCGAACAAGACGTTAAAACGCTCAATTTTATTCGGCATGCACGAGAGTTAGGTTTTTCTGCTGAACAGATGAAAGGTTTGATTTCATTATGGAAAAATACCGATCGAAGCAGTGCTGAAGTTAAACAATTAGCTTTAAAGCATATTGATGATTTGAATCAAAAAATTAAAACCTTACAAGAGATGGTCAATACTCTTGAGCAATCCGTGTCTTGTTGTGCAGGAAATGAAAGCCCCGATTGCAGTATTTTAGAGCATATTGAAAAAGGGCATTAAGTTAAAAGGCTGTATTTTCTGATACTTAAATAGCAGAAAGTCAGTAAAGAAAGACTTGACCTTGCCATTATGGAAAGGTTTAGAGTAAAGCAATACCATTGATAAAATTGGAGATTATAATGAAACTATTTGTAGAAAATATGACGTGTGGCGGTTGTGCTAAAGGTGTAACTGCAAGTCTGAAAACGGCTGATGAGCAAGCGACTGTGAATATTGATGTTGCTGCAAAATTAGTTGAACTTGAAACTACACTCGACCAAACGGCCGTACTTGCCGTATTGGAAGAAGATGGTTGGAAAGCAGAAATTCGTTAAGCATTTTACTGTCAAATATTGGAAATAAAAAAAAGCCCGAGAGGGCTTTTTTAGATTTAAATTATGAGTTTAAAAATAACATCAGTTTAACAGTAATCGGTTGAACGACAGATAAAAAATTAAATTGCGGCTTTTTCATGGTTAATAAAGGCAATCCCCACTGCACCCAAAATGGCAACGGCTGCAATAACCATAAAGTTTTGTTCTAACGGTAAATTCAATGCCACGATATAACCAATAATCAACGGAGCAAGAATTGCACCTAAACGACCAACGCCACCTGCCATACCAATGCCTGTTGAACGAATGTTGGCAGGATAGAATTGTCCACAGTATGCATAAGCCACAATCTGACCGCCTGTTGAGCATGCGCCTACTGCTGCAATAATCAGATAAAGCATATTTTGCGAATGATCAAATGTCATGGCATATAAGAAAATACCACCCAATGTATACATGGTGACCAAGACCCATTTGATGTGAAAACGATCAGCTAACCATCCCCCAACAATACAGCCAATGACTGCACCAAAATTTAGAGCAATGACAAAACTAAGTGCTGAACCTAGGTTATAACCTGCCAAAGCCATCAGTTTTGCAAGCCAAGTACTGAGCGAATAAATCATGAATAGCCCAGTAAAGAAGGCAACCCAAAGCATTAAAGTACTTAAAAAGCGTCCATCACTGAACAATTGAGTTACAGGTACAGATTGATGAGGTGCCATTGGAGGAAATTGTAATTGAGTCTGTTCATTAATGTGTAAAGAGGGCTCAATTTTTTGCATGATCGCTTTAATTTCGTCAGTTTTATTTTTCTTTTCTAAATAGACCAAAGACTCAGGCAAATACTTGTAAATAAAAGGCACCAAAAATACAGGAAAACCCGCAGCAAAAAATACGATTTGCCAACCAAATTCCATAATGAAATATTTACCAATCGCTGCTGCAATAATCCCACCAACAGCATAGCCCGAAAACATACCTGTGGTCATGAGACTACGGATTTTTTTTGGTGAGTATTCAGTCATGTGTGCAACGATATTGGGTAACACACCACCAATACCGAGTCCAGCGATAAAGCGTAAAATACTAAAGCTGATGGGATCTTTGCATAGACCCGCAGCCGCCGTGAATAAACTGAATAAAACTACACAAATTGAAATCGTTAAGCGACGTCCAATTTTTTCAGACAAGCCACCAAATACAATGGTCCCGAACATCATACCGAACAAGGTTGAGCTTGCCATGAAGCCCGCAGTCGATGCTGAAACCTTCATTTCCTCCATAATAGAGGGGATTGCAGCGCCTGCAACAGCAATATCATAACCGTCAATAATAATAATTAAAAAGCACCAAAATAGAACGCGGAGGTGAAACTTATTCAGTTTTGCCTCATCTATTGTTTTTTGTACGTCAATGTACTGCATTGGCATCTCCATACCATAATTTATGTCAAATAATTTACATATATTTTCATTTGTTATTACACATATTAGACATTAAAGCAGACAAATTTCCTTATTTGCCCATTAGAAGCGAATGCTAAATATACAAATTGAATATATTTGAATCGAAGTAAATGTCAATATGTTGATATATATTATTTTTTATATTATTAAAATATTAATATAAAACATGTATTTAATTAATATATTTTATTATAAATATTTTAATATATATACTAAAGTCTAGTACTTGTTAAAAAAATAGGATGATTTTATCATTTTTAAAATTAAAAAAGATCAGTTTTCTATATTCTGACATGTATGACAATATATTGATATAATTTTGAGAATCTATAATAATTATCAAAATAAGAGAATACGCTGGAGGATATGTGTAAATACAACCAAACAAAACAACTTATTTATAAAGAGCAGGCTGTAATTGTTATACTTAGGATTAAATGCTATTTTAAAATTGAATGAAAATAGTGCTTTAAAGCCTATAACGAAATTTCATGAGGACATGATATGAATGAAGTAGGCTTGAACATTTTTGATAAAGGACAGATGTTCTATGAGTAATGAACAGAACTCTTCCCAAGATGAAGATTTGTATGCAATACATAACAGGCTTTTTTTTCGAGTATTCCAACTAGGTAATACTTTAGACAGACAAAGTGCTAAAGAACTTGGTGTTTCGCCTGTACATTGGGCAGTTTTGGGTGCTTTATCACGTGAAAAAGTACGTGAAGGGATGTCTTTTTCCGATCTGACAGAATATCTAGGTGTAAGTCGACAAAATTTAGATGGCGTACTTAAACGTTTAGAACGTGATGATTATGTGATTCGTTTTGCAGACCAAGCAGATCGCCGTGCAAAAAAAGTGATATTAACGCCTTTAGGATTTGAATTTTGGGAGCAATTACAACTCAAAATTTATGAGTTTTATCGTCAGGCAATGGAAGGCTTTATGTTTGATGATAAAGCAACCTTTGTACACTTCTTGAATAAGCTCAATGCAGGCATGAATAATGCTTCATTACAGCCTTCAGATCAAAAGAAATGATCTATTTTTATTCAATAATGTGCATTTTAATACGTGAAAATGAAATATTATGTGGTTTTCAAGGACGGTCAATGTAGATCATCCTTGATTTATAACGTATATATTTATGTTCGACTTGCTTTTATTTTGTTTGCTCAATTATTTTTAGGTTAGGAATTTCATCATTGAGTTAGTAGCTGAAAAATAATTTTTCAGCACTGTAGCGATAACGGTTGTAAACCTTTCACAATATCTGAAAATGCAGAACCATTGAGCCAAAAAGATTTTTTTAAATATAAGGTCGTCATAATACTTTCAGCCTCATCTGTATTTTGTTCGCAGACCAATCCGTAGTGGCTTCCCAATACAATATTGTCTTCAATAAGACGAATATAATATGCATGTTGATCATCGGCATAACCTAAGATAGCATCACGTTGAGTTGTCATTTTTATGTCTCCGCATAGAAAATCATTCAATATAAATAAGTGATATATTTGATCATTTTTATTTAAATAAAATCAGTGATTTAAGATTTTAATAAATAAATTTATCTATAATTCAATGTGTTATTTAATTTATCTAAAACATCCATGTTAAACAGATAAGTTAAAATCTGATCAATGAAGCCATTGTTATGGAAAATGAGAAGGACGTCAACTTGAATTTGTAACTTTTTCAAGTTATATTATTTTTAAGGCATCTACGGTTGCAAATAGAGCGAAAACAAATGACAAAAAAACAAGAATTTGAACATGGTGGTGCTCGTGTTAATGCGGGGCGAAAAGCACAGTTCAATGAACCAACAAAGGTGATTCGTGTACCTGAGTCGCAAGTTCATATTATCAAAAATTGGCTGCTAAATAATATTAATCCAGGGCATCTATCGGATTTGTCTTCTTCGTTAAAGATGCAACCTGTAGAAGCTAAAAATGAGAAAATTTACCAAATTCCTTTGGCTACAGAGCGTGTTGCCGCAGGATCACCAGCGTTTATACATGAGCATATTGAACAATCATTAGATATGAATGAGTATTTGATACGTAATGAAGGTTCAACGTTTATTGTAAAAGCAAACTCGCTTTCTATGTATGATGCAGGTATTGATATTGATGATCCGCTTATTGTTGATCGAAGCATTTCGGCAAAGTCAGGTGATATTGTTATAGCGCTGATTGATAACGATTTTACAGTTAAACGACTGATGATTGATATGCAATTTAATCCACCGAAAATTTGGTTGAAAGCTGAAAATGCGGATTATCAAAATATTTATATCGAAGAAGGGCAACAGCTTGAAATATGGGGGGTTGTGACCTTTAATTTAAAAAGAATGCGCTGATTTATTGAAAGTTTAAATAAAGAGTGTTCTTTTTAAAGCGAGCGCATCTTGTAATGCATTGTGTGGTTGAGCTGATGGGACATTGAGTTCATGTTGTTTATTATAGAGCTCTAAAGTCATGGGCGGTGTGGTCATGCTAGAACCAAAACCCAGAATTAAGCTATTTAGAAATAAAGATAGATCTTCGGGCCAATCGGCAATAATATGAACTGAATCGTAATGAAATAAAAAGTTTCTCAGTTGTGACTGAAATTGCTGTAAAGAAAGTGCGGGCTGATTCAAAACCGGAATGACATGTTCAGCGACCCATGCAATAGGTGCATCACAGGGCAAAACCTCATAGAAATAACATTCATTTTCATCGACTAATGCCATCGAAATAAGTTCACCACCAAAGCCATTAAATTCACAATCGAGAAATAACTTCACATTTTCACCGTGTTTTATTGAGTAGTTTTCAGGTTTGGATCAGACAGATTCATATCGCTAAAACAATACAATTATTATGCAAAAATATGGCACATTCAAATAAGAAAGCAACAAAATAAAAAACACCCTAAAAGTTTAGATTTGAATCATCTTCATTTTCAGGATGTTGGGTAAAGCAAAAATCAATGAATCAAGATTAATTTATCATGATGAAGCAATAAATTTTTGCACGGCTTTACTAAATACTTCAGGTTGTTCGATATTGGAAATGTGGGATGCATCAATTGTAAATAACTGACTACCGACAATATGTTCAGCCATAAACTGACCATCGGCTACAGTCGTTACAGGATCTTGAGCTCCTGCGATAATCAATACAGGCACTTGAATTTTTTTCAGTTGTTCACGTAAATCTGCTTTAGCCAACGCTTCACAACAGCTTGCATAACCTTCTGCGCTGCTAGCTCCGAGGTCGTTACTCAGAGAAGTCACAATTGCTGTGTTGCGTTGGATAAAGTGCTCGGTGAACCAACGTGATGCTGCTGTTGATGCAATCGGTTGTAGACCTTGTTCACGGACAAGTGTCGCACGGTCTTTCCATGCTTGTTCTTGTCCAATTTTTGCAGCTGTGTTGCAGACAATTACGTGATTAAAACGTGCAGAGTAGTTGATAGCTAACCATTGACCTGTTAAACCACCCATAGAAATACCACAGAAAGTGGTTTTTTCAACATTGAGATGATCAAGTAAATTGATGACATCTTGACCCAATTGATCAATAGTATACGGCCCTTGTGGGGCAGATGATTGACCATGACCACGAGTGTCATAGCAAATCACAAAAAAATCATTTTTGAATGCATCAATTTGAGCTTGCCACATGCTGAAATTTGTCCCTAAAGAATTAGAGAAAATAATTGCAGGCTTGTTTGCCTCACCAAAAGTTTGGTAATTAATTTGTGCATCGTTTGATGTGAATGTTGGCATTAAATCCCTCCCAACCTCCCTTTAAAAAAGGGAGGAGAAATATCTTAAATTAGTGATACTTGGTTAGACACGTTCAATAATCAAAGCGATACCTTGACCGACCCCAATACACATTGAGCAAAGCGCATATGTACCACCCGTTACTTCAAGTTGATTGAGTGCTGTGGTAACTAGACGTGCACCCGAAGCACCCAACGGATGACCCAATGCAATAGCACCACCATTTGGATTGACATGTGCTGCACCATCTTCAAGACCTAGGTCACGAGCAACCGCCAAAGCTTGAGCTGAAAATGCTTCATTTAGTTCAATCACATCCATCTGCTCTAATGTTAGATTGGCTTGTT
>NZ_JBJZOR010000049.1:0-5735 GCF_046269225.1 Acinetobacter sp. TY2 | reverse complement strand
GCTCAGTTGGTAGAGCATAACCTTGCCAAGGTTGGGGTCGAGAGTTCGAGTCTCTTTTCCCGCTCCAAATTCAAAAACCCCAATTGAAAAATTGGGGTTTTTTTATTTTTTTAAATTGTTTTATAACGTATTTTAAAATTATAAATGAATTAAACATAAATTGATGTGTGCTGAATTAATAAGAGACTTTCACCTAGATGATTCCAAGTGATCAACTTATAAAAGTCCTCTTCCATTTAATTTAGTCTCTTATAATCTAAGCCTTTTTGAATTTCACCATGATAATCAAATAACTGAATGTACTTAGTAATATGTGCTTTAGCTTCCCCCCATTATTTTTCAAGTAACATAGTTGCTATTTAATTACTATTGCTTTTATTTTTGGTTGAATTATATTCTTATAAATGAAGTTTTTATTTCCATAAGTTCCTATTAAGATATTTTAAATAATATTTTAATATCATAAACTTAACCAAAGGATATCAATAATGGCTAACCCTAAAAAAGAAGCAAAAGCAATAAAAATTGATATTGGTATTTCGCACAATGATCGAGAAAAAATTGTCGCGGGATTATCTAAATTACTTGCTGATAGCTATACTTTGTACTTAATGACACATAATTTTCATTGGAATGTGACAGGACCTCAGTTTAACAGTTTACATAATATGTTTATGGATCAATATACTGAACAATGGACTGCTTTAGATACAATAGCTGAACGTATTAGAGCATTGGGATTCCCTGCCCCTGGAACATACAAACAGTTTGTTAAATTGACTGCGATTAAGGAAGTCGAGGGTGTCCCTAAAGCAGAGGAGATGGTTAGCTTATTGGTGAATGCACATGAAACTGTTGCAAAAACAGCCAGAGCAATTTTTCCAATTGTCGATGAAGTAAACGATCAACCAACAGCAGACCTAATCACACAAAGACTTGAAATACATGAAAAGACTGCTTGGATGTTAAGAAGTACTCTAGAGTATTAATAAATATAGAATTGTAAAGAGATTTTCAGAACAACCAAAGCAGCTAAGCTTATCTAATAAACTGATTTAACTTACTGCTCAGGTCATTCATCACAACAAATCTATTTAAGAGATAGTAATAAAAAAGCCCAACATCCTGTTGGGCTTTTTTACATATTTAATGCTTTAGGTACAACCCCTGTCGTAACTTTAAATTTCCTTGTTCTTGATCTTATTTTTATTCTTTGGAGCATCCTACTCTCTATAGATTCATAATATAAAATTTGATTGGATCCGTATATTGGTAAATTCCCTAAATGATTGTGCGCCTAGGTGTACACAACAATATAAACGTTATCTACATACTTATTCTTAGTCATTAGAACAAGTTTGAATCGTGAACTAAGTCTACATTTTTATATTTTGAAAAATTATTTAAATAAAGAAAATATTTAGCTATAACTTTTATTATTTTAGCCTTAAATCTGCTATATAAAACTTTTGTTTTTGCTCATGCTAAACTCCTGATGAGTATGTTTTGTTTACCAAGTTAAGTCCTCCATTTTTATCAATACATACTGATATAACAAAATAAGCATAAAACCTATCATTTTAAATTCAAGGAAGAAAAATGGAACTTTCATCAACAGTAGAAAATAGGCATACCGCGACAGATGAGATGCAACTCATTTTCGAAAAACAACGTATAGCTTTTAATGCTCAACCTTATCCTGACTACACCAATAGACGTCATAAATTAATCGAATTAAAAAAACAAATTATTCGTTATCAAGATGCCATTGCAACAGCAATTAATACAGATTTTGATTCACGCTCATTTCATGAATCAAAATTACTCGATATTCTTGGCTCCGTTTTAGAAACACAACATGCTATTCGCCATCTACGCCGTTGGATGAAACCAAGTAAACGTCACACAGAATTACTTTTTCTCTCAAATCGACTAGAAGTGCAATATCAACCCAAAGGTGTTATTGGCATTATTGTTCCATGGAATTTTCCAGTTTATCTCGCATTAGGACCCCTTGTAGCTGCAATCGCTGCAGGTAATAGAGTAATGATTAAACTCTCAGAGTTTACGCCTACCACCAATGCTAAGGTTAAGCAGATGCTCTCTGAAATATTCAGTGAAGATGAAGTAGCCGTTTTTGGTGAAGAAATTCAAGATCCTTCAAAATTTACATCCCTCGCCTTTAATCACATTGTCTTTACTGGCTCTCCAGCAGTCGGTCATATCGTAATGCGTACTGCAGCTGAAAATTTAACCCCAGTCACACTCGAACTTGGCGGTAAATCCCCTGCACTTGTGACCCGCAATTATGACATTACAGATGCAGCCAAACGAATTTTGCATGGCAAAGCAACAAATAGTGGACAAATTTGTGTTTCACCAGATTATGCGCTCATTCCTAAAGAAAACATTGATTCGTTTATTTCTGCCTGTAAAAATCAATTTACACATATGTTTGGGCAAAATATTGATGAAAGCCCCCATTATACATCTATTATCAATGAACGACATTTAAAGCGTATTCAAGCCATTCTCCAAGATGCTCAAGATAAAGGAGCACAAATCATTTCCTGTGCTGACTATAATGCTGAGCATGCATCACGCCGTATGCCTGTACAACTCGTCATTAATTGCACACCTGACATGCGTATTATGCAAGAAGAACTATTCGGTCCTATTTTACCTATTATTGCTTATGACACTTTAGAACAAGCTATACAATATATCCAAAAGCATGAAAGACCTTTGGCACTTTACTGTTTTACTTTAAATACAAATGAACGTGATCATATTCTAAAAAATACACATTCAGGTGGTGTGACTGTAAATGATTGGGGCTGGCATGTTGTTAACCATGATGCACCTTTTGGTGGCATTGGAAATTCAGGCATGGGGACATATCATGGCATAGAAGGCTTTCGTGAGCTTTCACATGCAAAAACAGTTTTACATCGCCATCGTTTCTTTCCAACCCACTTGTTTTACCCACCCTATGGTACATTTATTCAGAAAATGATTTTACGTTTCTTCCTTAAAAAAGGTGATCCAAATATCTAAAAATTAAAATCAAACAATTAAAAAGAGAGCCTAAGCGCTCTTTTTAATTTAATTTAGATCAAACACTTAGAATACTAAATGATTGCCTTTCAACAACTCATCAAGGGAAGTATTGGTATTTTGAAGAACAACCAATTCTTTTGCTTCATACTGAGTGCCTTTGGCATCAAGATCAATTTTGATCACAGTATTTGTACCTTTCTGTTCAACTGTTAGATATTCACTAATGTTTGCTGATGTAACATTTTTGTTGCTCAACAATGTAGATACATCAATTTTGTCACCTTGTACTTTCGAGAAGTCAGTCCAATAATCACCCTGATCCACAGTATTTAATGACGTAAATTTAACAGTATCAGCACCCGCGCCCATTTCAAGCACATGCATGATTTGATCAGCACTAAATACATCACTTGCAGCAGAACCTTTCACATTGAATTGAGCATTCACTTCTAGATGAGCTGTCTGAGTCTCACCATTGCCCGCAACAACTTTATATACAAAATCATCAGAACCCGCAGTTCCTTTATTTTGTGTATATGTATATGAACCATCAGCTTTCATGAGTAATGAACCAAACTTACCACTCACTGTAAGACCCGTTGCTGATACATCCTTAAATGTAAGACCACCATCTGTTGAAACTGATAATTTTTTCCCGAAACCAAGTGAATCCTTACCAATCGTATCAACACCTTCACCCGTGAAGATATTACCTGTTGCAGTACCAAAGCTATCAATCGTCCATTTATCTGGTGAGGTCGTTTGAACTGTTACATTTGTATCAAATTTCTGTGCAAGGAAGCTAGATGAATACAGACCGCCATTCGTTTGGAAGTTCACACGATATTGACCAGCATCTGTTACTTTCACTGTTTGTTCAAATACTGTTGTACTTGACGAAACCGAACCAACAAAACCATAAGATTTTGAACCACTCGCACCAGATACATTCACCCATTGACCAGTTTGTGCATTGTATTTCTGCAACTGCCAATTGAATGTAGTCTTAGATGGATCGGTATAGCATCCTGTTGCTGATTTAAAATCAACTTTAATACTCGTTTCACCAGTATTACCAACAGTGAATGTATTTGAATTGATACTTGCAATTTTGCATGATTGAGCCGATAACAATCCCGAATCAACATTTGTACTTGTTACAGCTGTACTTTGTTTCACGGTACCAATAACAAAATCAGTATCATCATTTAATTGCAACATCGTCGCTGGTTTAGATGGATTCGTTGGATCCCATTTCAGGTTCACTTCATCTGCACCAATTTGTACATAAACTTTTGCTGTAGATGCATTACCATTTTTATCTGTAATTGTATAAGTGAAGGTATCAACCTGCCCTACAACTTTTACATCTTTATTTGGTGTGTATGTATATGAACCATCAGCATTGATCAGCATCGTCCCATATTTACCAACAAGTGTTGCTTTACCTGCCGTTGGAACATTAACCGAAGCACCCGTATCTGAAACCAATTTAGTCAACGTTGTGCCTGTTGGTACAACATCGTCAACCATTAAATTACCAGAAACTGGATTCGCTTTGATTGCTTCCAAATCACTTGAAGTCGTTGTCGTATTTTGAGTCACTGATAATTTATTGCCAGATAAAATACCAAATAGTGTCGTATCTTCAGCAACAACTTTATAATTACCCGCGTCTAGTGATTTAACCTGTAGACCTGTTGATTCTGAAAACAAGAAGAACTTATTAAATAATCCTTTATCCTTAGAATCAGCAACTTTTTGCCATACACCTGTAGCACTTTGCTTATATAGTGTCACTTTAATGCCATCAAGGAATGAAGCAAGAGATGTATTATATGCCTTGATATTTACAGTTGATGTTTGATTTGGATTAACTGAGAAATTAACTTCAGCAGATTTTGTACCGCAAATAGGAATACCCAAGAATGTTCCTAAAGAGCCAAATCCAACAGATGTTGTTTTGCTTGTTGTCGTAGACACGTAACCCAAATCTACATCAGCATGTACCACATCTGAATTTGCCATCAAAAGTGTTGGAGCTTGAACAAATTTAGCATCACCAGTATTACCATGTGCATCTGTTGCTTTTGCACTAAACCCTTCACCTGAGCCAAATGGTTTAGAAAAAGTTACACTGAAACTACCATTTACATCAGCTGTTGTATTTGCAATAACTTTACCAGCAGCATCTTTAATTTCAACTTTAGCATAGCCTTCAGTTGTACCTGAAAGCACATCACCTTTAGCACTAAACTCTAGCGTATTAATTTGAGGCGGTGTTAAATCTGGTGCTTGTGCATTTGTCGCAGGTGATTTACCACCCGCATCTGATGCTGTAACGGTAACCGTTTCACCATCTTTCTGTGGCACATCTAGTTTTACAGAATAATCACCATTTGCATCTGTTTTGTCCGTGCCAATTACTTTACCAGTCGCATCTTTTACTTCGATGTCGCTATTCGGCTGTGCTTTACCTGTGACAACTTCACCTGTCGTTTGATCTACAGTTGCTGTTGGTGCATTCGGTGGTGTTAAGTCTGGTGCTTGTGCATTTGTCGCAGGTGATTTACCACCTGCATCTGATGCTGTAACGGTAACCGTTTCACCATCTTTCTGTGGCACATCTAGTTTCACAGAATAATCACCATTTGAATCCGTTTTGCCCGTACCAA
>NZ_JBJZOR010000048.1:0-6662 GCF_046269225.1 Acinetobacter sp. TY2 | reverse complement strand
TAGCAGTATATATCCCTACCTTTAGCAGTATATATCCCTACCTTTAGCAGTATATATCCCTACCTTTAGCAGTATATATCCCTACCTTTAGCAGTATATGTTTATCTCGTTTTCTTCTTTATTTCCTACAAAAAAAAATATATAGTAAATTAATAAAAATTTTATGGTCTAATAATGAGTAAAAATATAGTCGTAAAAGCGAATATCTTGATTGAGGCAAGCTACAAACTTGATTTGGTAGAAATGCGCTTAATACTTTTAGCAATTATTGAAGCTAGAGAAAGTAAAACATTGATTGATGCTAACTCTCTGATAAAAATATCAGCTAAAAAGTATGCAGAAATGTTTGATATTAGCCTCAAAAACTCTTATTCCATGCTACGAGGGGCTTGTAAAACCCTGTTCGACAGACAATTTTCATATGTGGATTGGGATTTTGATCTATTAAGTGAAGATACTTCTAAAATCTTTTTTACTTCTCGATGGGTATCTAAGGTAGGTTATAAGCCAGGTTTTGTTTACTTATCTTTTGCTCCTGATGTCATACCATTAATAAGTCGCTTAGAAAAAGAATTTACGCGTTATGACCTTCTTCAAATAAGTAAGTTTTCTAGTATTTATGCTGTTCGGATTTATGAAATATGTATGCAATGGAAGATTGCTAAAAAGTTTTATATTTCTCTCTCTGATTTACGAAATACATTAGGTTTAACAGAAATAGAACTTTCAAGAATTGATAACTTTCAAAAGAAAGTCCTTGAAGTAGCAAAAGATCAAATTAATGAGTCTTCGGACATAACTATTGATTATAAAACCAAAAAGTCTGGAACCAAGATAACTGGCTTTGAGTTCACAATAAGATCCAAAACATCACAGCCAATTAAAATGGAAATCGCCTTAAATGATAAACAAATTCTTTTGTTCTCAAATAAGCTAGTTCATGAACCTTCATTTGCTTCAAAGTACAGCAAAGTTGGTGAAAGTTATGATGACTTCGCTATAAGAATTTCTGAAAATTTAACTATTCCTGATAAGGTTCAGGAATACTTACCCTATCTAGAAAAAGTCGGGTTCAATACTGCTTAAAATATAGACTTGTCGTTTTGTCTATTAGACAGTCTAATAGACAAGACATTTTTACAAGATTAGGCATCACTTTACATCATGAAAAGCCTTTCAGTTTTAGAGTTATCCAAGCTTTACAATATCAATAGACAGACCATCTATAATCAGATAAACAAAGGAATTTTAAGTAAAAATTCTGATAATAAGATTGATTTCTCAGAAGCCATCCGTGTATTTGGTGAACCTGCAAGAAAACAGGATGTAAAAGAGCCTGTAAAAATAGACAGTCCAACTTCGGCAGAAGTTTTATTGCTTAGACAGCAGATAGATATGCTCAAAAATCAGCTTGATGATGCCAAAGATCGGGAATCTTTCTATCAAAACCAAATTGAAACGATGCAACGCCTATTAGAAGCCCCAAAACCTAATATGACTACGTTTACCGATCAAGAATTAGTGCAACCCAGCATAGTCAAACCAGATCCCGAACCTGACACAGCAGAAGCTAAACATGACGGATTGACTACTCCAGAGCGGAGGGAAAATAAGCGGATTCCAGTGCCGGAGCATGTTGAACAGGAACCGGAGAAAAGGGGCTTTTGGAGCCGTTTTTTTAGACCCTATGATTAACCACGATTGTTAAACTGATATGAACAAAGTCGTGAAACATTGATCAAAGAATAGGCGTGGAACGTGAAAAATCATAAAAAAAGCCCACCTTGGGGAAGATGAGCTATAAACTAGAAACTACAGCATTGATTTCTAAAGAAAATTATAACGCATTTCGTATAACGCGTATTATGTTAATTTTAGATAAACTATAGAATCCATTAGTTTTTAAACCAATAAATTAAATATTTTATGGAACTCCAGAATATTTATTCAGGCGATACTTAAGCAATAAGGGTAGGGTGATTACATAAAGTATTGCAGCTAATGCCCATACCATTCCAGGAGCTGATGCCTGAGTCATAAAATAGAGGCTAGTAACTAATACAGGACCAATTATAGCCCCCAGACTATTAAAACTGCTTAATAGCCCTTGTAATTCACCTTGTCTTTCATCACTAATACCTCTGGACATCATTGCTTGCAAAGCAGGAACGGCTACTCCACCAAGGGCAAACAATGGTAACAACGCAAAAGGCACCCATTCTTCAACAGCAATAGATAAAAGAAGTAAACCAATTGCATCGCAAGCTATTCCACATAACAACGTATTTTTCTCTCCAAACCTCTTTACCATAGGGGCGATAGCAAAAGCCTGTGCAATAGAATGGCATATTCCATAACTAGCAAGGGAAACACCTGCAATAAATATACTCCAGCCATAACGATCCTGCCCATAGATAACCCATAAAGTTGCGGGGACTTGTGAAACCAATGTGATAATTAAAAAGATACCAAGCAATGGAGCCATATTAGGTTGAGTGATCAAATAGGATAATTTCTTTAATATTGATTGCTCCTGAACCTTCTCAGTCATTTTATTGCTGTGTTTTGATTCTTTTAATAAGACTGCTGTCATTATTAAATTAATCCCATTCATAAAAGCAGCAGCAAAGAACGGTGCATGTAAGTTCCATTCACCCAAAACTCCACCTATTACCGGACCCGCTATAAACCCAATACCAAAGACAGCTCCAAGGAGACCAAACCTTTTTGCACGCTCATGGGCTGGAGTAATATCTGAAACATAAGCTGTTGCAACAGCCATGTTGGCACCTGTAATTCCCGCAAAAATACGACCAATATATAGCCACAATAGAGAAGGAGCAGCAGCCATTAGGAGATAATCAGCCGTTGCACCAGCAATTGAAATAATTAATACAGGTCGACGTCCAAATCGGTCACTCAACGCTCCAAGGATAGGTGCAAAAATGAACTGCATCAGAGCATACACAGCTAATAAAGCACCATAGTGAACACCGCCTGCTTCAGCTCCAGCCAATGACCGTAATAATTCAGGCAAGATCGGCATAATTAAACCAATCCCAACAGCATCCAGAAATATAGTGATTAAAATCACGCTCAATGATTTCTTCACAAATGCCTTCTCTAGCAATGATAGAATTAATATTCTCTCACACACTCCCTATCAGTGATAGATTTATGAGTAAAAAAGATATTGCACCTCAACGTCTGACACGTGAAATAGTCCTGCGTACCGCATTGGATATGTTGAATGAAGAAGGCATAGATTCAATAACCACACGCAAGCTAGCTCAACGATTGGGTATTAAATCTCCAACTCTATATTGGCATTTCAAGAATAAATCCTTGTTAATGGAAGCAATGGCGGAAACCATTATAAATGAACACCATTTAGTTTCTTTACCCATCGATGGGATGACATGGCAAGATTGGTTGCTCGCTAATTCTGTAAGCTTTCGTCGAGCACTACTAGCTTACCGTGATGGTGCTCGTCTACATGCAAGAACTAGCCCCAGTCAAGGACATTTCAACACGATTGAGGCCCAAGTTGCGCTGTTATCTCATGCTGGGTTTTCTCCTGTTGAAGCAGTTGCATTACTTATGACATTAGGAAGGTTTATTGTTGGGTGGGTCCTTGAGGAGCAGCAAGAAGAAATAAGATCAGACCCACCATTCGAAGCCGATCCAACTATATATCCACTCATGCTCCAAGGAGTGAATACCTTACAAAATATGAATGCGGATGACATTTTTGAAAATGGGATTCGTATGGTGATTATCGGTGCTGAAAGACAACTTGATATTAAAATGCAAACTTAACTCTATACTGCTTTAAGCAACTGTTCTATTTAGTAATAAAGCTTTTATCCTTAATTATTTAACATAATAGAGCTTATACGAAATGCACTATAAAAATACGTTGTTTTTCATATAGTTAAAAATTTTTGACTGACCTCGAAAACAGCAAAAAGCCGACTTAGAAACAAGTCGGCTTTTTTATGAGCATATTTGATACTTCTTGCCAATAAATACGGTTAATATTTAATCAAAATGAAGCTTTAGTGTGTGTTATCAACCCACTCAGGACTTAAATCATCCCCAATTTCTGCGGACAACTCTTGGGATAAAAATAGGCCAACTATGTAAGCTAAAACTTACATAAATTTAAGGATTTTGCGGATTGGTAATTCAATGCATTAATCCTATGATGGCTATATAGGGAACAGGATGTTTCCAGAAAAACAAGAATAAGAAAGTAGCGCAAGGAATGGGCAGCACGAGATCAGCAAGACGAGCAACCCAATCTAAAAAAGCCCGACAGGATGTCGGGCTTTTTTACTATAAATTAGATATCTATATTAGTTAAACGTTCTAATTGATTTAACCAATTATTAAAACCAACACATTTTTCTCTCATTTCATTAATACCAACATCTAGCGCAATTAGAGATCCCAAAAATACTTTGTCGTATCCACGACTTAAGTTTTTGAGTCGTTTGCTTGGAGCTGTTTGAGGACTATTATTAATATGTTCGGGCGTATCAAATTCATTAATAATAGTTTCTACAGAAGATAAACTTACTCCCAGATTTGAAGCTATTGCTTCACTAGCAGAGAATAATAACCCTTCAAACTCATACATTTGCACGTAAGGTATGAATCTTCTAATTTTGTTTTCACCTAGATCATCAGATAATTTTTGTAAAAATGCATCTTCTAAGACTTGTTTTTTACTATTTAAATTAGTATGCCCTAAAGCTATTTGTTTTCCTGGGAAATCTGGATGGAGGCCATAGAAATCGAAAAATGTAGTGCAATATGCTTCTTCATCATTTAATCGATTTTCAATATCCGTTTTCATTCTACTATATTTAACATTACCACCTTTATGACCCGGCCTACCAATTAGAGCTGGATATAAATAAATTCCTTTACGGCTAAAATCAGGCATAAGAACTTCATTAATAAAGGTTTCTTCTGTTTGACCTTCACAGATAATATGAACTCTTACCATGCTGTAGGTCTCCCACCCAAAATATTTTTTTCCCACAATTCGCCTGTAGAATAATCTTCTAACCAGCCTTCATATTCTTGTATCTCTAATTTTTTAAACTTAGTACCGTCCTTATCTCTTTCTACAATAATTAAATCTTCAAGTTCAAATTGATCAACCAATGGAACTGATTGAGTAGAAATAATAACTTGCATCCTTTCTGAGGCAGATTTCAACAATCCCCCCAATAAAGTTATGGCATAGGGATGTAAGCCTAATTCAGGCTCATCAATAATTATAGTTGTTGGTGGATCAGGCTGTAATAATGCTGTAGCCAAGCATATGAATCTTAAAGAACCATCAGAAAGCTGACTAGGCCATAATTTATAATCACTGTCTTTTTGCTTCCAAATGAGTCTTAATTGTTCTTCACCAGTTGGAAGTTCCTTTGGTTCTAAAACAAAGTCATCAAAATACGGAATTGCTAACCCTATAACTTTTACTATTTTTTTGTAGTGAAGTTCATTTTTCTCTCTCATCTCATATAAAAATGCTGCTAGGTTTTCTGCTGAGGGTCTTAAATAAGCATTATCATGTACAGAACAAGCCCTTTTTACAGCGGCTGTATCGCTAGTATCATGAAAGTGATATATACGCCATTTTTTGATGGCATCATAACAATACATTGAGATTGGATCTTTTTCTTTAACGTATTTAGGCAATAGCGCTTCTGTATGGCCACTACCTAATAGCTTTCTACTAGTAAAATTACCAGCAAAATATGTTCTTTCTTCCTCAAAATATAATTCACCATTAACAGTAGGTTTTAAGGTCAAAAGATAACCATTATTCCCAAAATACACCTCTGTTGATATTGCATCAGTATATTTAATTCCATCACAAAGAAGTCTCTCTGCTCCCCCTTGTTGAGAAACAAATATTTGTAATTTTCTATCTAAGATGGCGCTTAACAACCTAAAATAAGAGACTAGATTACTTTTACCAACCCCATTTGCACCAATTAAAACATTTAGGTTTTTTAGCTCAAGATCCACATTTTTCAATGATTTATAGCCAGAAATCTTAAGGTGCTTAATAGGTCTACTCATTTTACTAATACCTTAAAAATTGCGTAATGTTATTATTTTAAACTGCTAATTAAAACTTTAATTACTTAATATCGTATTTTACTACTTTCATTTAACATAAAATCTCTTATGCGAAATTTAGGTCTTATCCCAAATAAATCCATTAAAAAGATCTTTATCTTTCTGCCTATTTTCTTCGGTCTTATTTTCCGTATTTAAAAATTGCTCAAAATCGACTAATTGCTGCTTAAAAGATTCATTATTTTTTAACTTATTCAGCGCCCAAGCACCCAGTAGAATTTTACGTCTAGTATCATCTTTACGTTGCTGATCAGAAACTTTCTTTTTTTCACGTGCAATGGCAGCTTTTTTCTGTTCTTTTAGCTGTTTTAAACGCTCTTCTTGCTTTGCAATTTTTTGCTCTAAATTATCAACACTCATACCATCACCGTATCAAGGAATCCCCCTCAAGCATAGGTCTGTTTGAATTGAAATTCAAGACATCCCATGCTATCGTGGTTTTCCCGAAGGGCGCACTTAGCCATTGGATTTCATCCAATGGTGCGACAAGGGGTAAATCC
>NZ_JBJZOR010000047.1:0-7093 GCF_046269225.1 Acinetobacter sp. TY2 | reverse complement strand
GTTTTCCCGAAGGGCGCACTTAGCCATTGGATTTCATCCAATGGTGCGACAAGGGGTAAATCCCCTTTGTAATCCCCAGACCAACATATTCATGTTGGTAATTTCGATAAATCGAAATAAAGAGCAAAACAAAATGGCGATATATCATTTTTCAGTTAAAACGATTAGTAGAGGTAATGGACGATCAGCCGTTGCTTGTGCTGCATATCGTTCAGGTGAAAAATTGGTATGCAATTTCTATGGAAAAGAACAAGACTACACAAAAAAAACTGGTGTCGAATTTACAGAAATCTATGCGCCCGAAAATACAAATACCGAGTTACTCAATCGTCAGACACTTTGGAACAAAGTCGAAAAAGCCGAACGAAGAAAAGATGCATTACTTGCAAGAGAATTTGAAATTGCATTTCCAGGTGAATTAAACGCTGAACAGCGTAAAAATATGCTCAATGAACTTTGCCAAAACCTCGTTAAAAAATATGGTGTCATCGTTGACGCTGCTATTCATGCACCGCATACAGACAGTGGAAGTGATGAACGCAACTACCATGCACACATCATGTTCACCACCCGAAGTATTAATGAGCATGGTGACTTTTCAGCAAAAAAATATAGGGACTTCAGTCGTGACAATGGCACAGAAACTGTAAGCCACTGGAGAGAATCATTTGCAGAATTATGCAATCACCACCTGAAACAAAATGGATTTGATGAACGTGTCGATCACAGAAGTTATGAAGACCAGGAAAGTGACCTAGAAGCAACTCAGCACGAAGGTCCTCAAGCGACATACCTCCGGAGACGAGGAATATTTACAGAAATTAGTCTGAAAAATGATGAAATTAAGCTACGTAATTTAAAAATCAAAAAGGTCATCGCACTGGATGAAAACATCAAAGTATCTGAGGATCTTGTTCAAAAAGTACGAAGTGAGCTTCAGTTTCAATACTCTCAAGCTGAGTATTTAGAAAAAACTTCTCAGAAACTTTCTGAATTCCAAAATGAAGAATTATCAAAATTAACAACAAAATTAAACACGATGAGTTCTGCAATATCAGAACTACGCAAAAAAGAGCCTTTATTTTTTAAAACAAAATGGATCAATCAAATAAATGACCTGATCGACCAACACAACACCCAACTAGACATCCAAAAGCATATTTCTGGTCTTAGTGAAATAGAAAAAAAAGAGAGATATTCTGATCATTTAAATAAATGGACAGAAGAAAATCAGCTGCTCCAGCCTAAAAAGTCTTTTGCAAAATTTGACGAACCGAACATCACTGTTAAACAACGAAAACTTAATGATCAAATTTCAAATATAGATCATCAAATTTCTGAAATATCACGCAGAGAAACTGAGTATCAAGAGTATGTACGCGATCAAAGACTGGAGATCATAAATAGTTATATATTTGAAGAAGATAACTATGGAAATAAATACTTTAGTCCTCAAAATGGTGAAAAACAAAAGCGACTATATGCAGAAGAAATGGAAGATCTAAAAATCCAAGAATTGCATACGGCTTTTACAAAAAAAATTGAGACCGAAGCGCAGCAAGAGTTTTCCCAAAAAAGAGCAATACAGCTCGAAAACGACCGAAAAGATCGTGAATCTAGAGAACAGCAGTTACGTAAAGAACGAGAGCAACAAGAACAACGCTATGCACAAGAACGAGAGCAACAAGAACATTTGGCATTTTTAAGACGCCAAGAACAAGAAAAACAGCAGAGAAATGAGCCTAAAAAGCCAGAAAATGACAATAACCATGACTACACGCCTTAGCAATCCCATTTAAGCGCAAAAAAACGGGGGTTTTAGCGACTTTTGATAGAAATACAGTAAAACTATAGTTGATAAAAATAAAATCGCTTAAAACGCAAATGAGAGCCTTTTAGCGAGTGTCTACGAGTGACACAACGAAAGGTTGCTTATTCCCCCTCTGAAAAACCGTTTTTTATTGAATTACTGGGGACAGTGATTAGCGAGTGTCTACGAGCGAAGTATTGATGCTTTTGCTCGTCAAAAAGCATGAGCATAGCGAATGCATTATTCATGTTTTGCTTTTTGAATCCTTGATCATATATGCAAAAAACTGCCCCCACGAAGCGAGTGAAACGAGCTTCAATAGAGTACGAGCTTTAGCGAGTACCAAGGGCAGTTTTAATAACTCACTTTGGAAATAAATTCCCTTTTATTCTTTTAAAAAGCTTTTAAAAGCTTTTAGACCCTCTGAAAACCTTATGCAGCAATAGTTTCAAGCGTTAAAAGGGTACAAATAGCATGATAAAGGGTACAAATAGCATGATTTTATCGTTTAAAAGGGTACAAATAGCATGATTAAAGGGTACAAATAGCATGATAAAGGGTACAAATAAATTATTGTACCCTTATGTTTATTGGTGTACATTGTTTTCTCATAAGGGTACAAAAATCATGTTCATTTTTTATAAGGTTTGATATCTGAATGAATAAAGAAAATAGTTATGATAAATCTTATCCAGTAACAACAATGGCTATTCAAAACAAAGTTACTGAATGCTTTAAAAGCATGTCTGTAGATGAAAAAAGAATTTTAATTATGGCTTCTCCGATTGCTAGAAATGTCGATGCAAGTGAACAAGATCAAATCTTAATATCTGCTCAACAATTTGCTGATGACTGTGGTATCAAAGTCAATTCTGCTTATAAACAAATTGAAAATGCGTCAAAAAAACTAGTAGATCGGTCCTTTTCATACGTTAATGATAGGGGGAAAAAGGTCTACTCTAACTGGGTAATTGATGCTACTTATGAAGATGCAGGGATATCTTTAAGGTTTACATCTATTGTTTTGGTGATGTTGAAAATTTTAGATAAATACAATCCATACACTCGTTATAAAAAAGATGTAGTTCTAAAATTAAAAAAAGACTACTCAATAGACTTTTACCATTTAGCGAAAAAAAATCAGGCAAAAAATGGCTTTGAATTAACGCTAGATGAAATGTTTACAGAGTTTGGTTTACCAGAATCTTATAGAGATTTGAGGAACTTAAAACGAAGAGTTTTGAAGAGCTCATTAGATGAAATTAATGAATTTACCGATGTAACAGTTGACTATAGTCCAGTTAAAAAAGGACGTTCTGTTGTCGGCTTTAAGTTCACTGTGAAAGAAAAATCTAAGCCAAAATTAATAGCTCCTGAGCGAGATCCAAAAACAATAGATATGTTCTGCAACCTGTCTGATGCTCAAATTAACAAGTACAGTGCTATTTTATCTAAACTTTCTGAGCTATCAGACCTAAGTAACTTCCAGGACTATCCTAGTTTTGCCCTTTGGATTAGTGGCATCTTACGAGATCCGAAAAGTGTAAGAGAGGAAACAGCAAAGCGGATTTTTAAAGCTCTTCATAGCAAGACGGATTTTAAACCATGAAAACTAGAGCTGAATTAGATGCAATGAGCCATCAAGAACTCAAAGACTATGAGCAAATTTTACTTGCTCTGTGGACACCAAGAATGGCTATTGAAAGTGACATTGAAAGGTTAAGCACTAATCGCAACGAATTATTAGAAATTTTTAATCAATTAAAAAATCCTGATGCTCCTGAAAATGAGCGTTTAAAAAATTCTATTTTATCGCTCAAATATAAGATTGAAGATTTAGAAGATAAATTGGATGATCTTATTCAAGATAATCGCTTAAATCGTGCAGATTGAATTATTCAGTTTATTTAATTAAAACCGTGAAACATTGATCAAAGAATAGGCGTGGAACGTGAATAGTCACAAAAAAGCCGTTCCAGTGCGCTGAATACTGGAACGGCTCAAAGTAAGATAATGATTTAGAAGGGATAAATCAAAGCATTTCGTATAAGGTGTATTATGTTAATTTTAGCTTTTCTCTATAATTACTATCTTAAGGCCCACTACCAAATTCTGTAATTAGCCAATCAGATTGAGGAGATTGTTTCACAAGAGTAATAAATAAAATATAGTCACCTACTGGACTACCAGCATCATCTATATGGACGACTTTAACTTTTACCATCACTGAAATAATTTTATAAAATTCTTGATAATACTCAGGTCTACTTTCCGCTGAATCATAATTAATCCTTACTACTTCTAAAATTTTTGAGTCTTTGAAAGAGAGAAACCTTTCAGAACTTTTTAAATCTTCATGTAATCGCGCATCTGGCCAAACATATTTGATTGCTGATTCTAGATCATGTTTAGCAAGTGAATTAAAGAAAAGTATTGTTGTCTGTGTTGCCATCTCTTTATCATGATTTAATTTCTGTTTGTATGAATTAATGATTAGAAGTAGACATAGACCTACAAGTAAAATTCCTAATTTTATAAATATTTTAGACATTATAATTTCACTTTTATCTTTCGAAAAAACGCATAACTGACTAAAAGACACATAAGCCAAAATAAATAATCAAGAATAAAATATAAAAAAATGAATTGATCTATTCCTATAATAATATTTAAAGGATCTAGCGCTATACTACCGCCTGGAGATATTTCACCATCTACTAAGAACTGTAATGGAAATCCTCCTCCTATAACTTCAACTTTTCCAAGCTTGTCTACAACTATCCGGTCTATCAATGTATATTTCTGATGAAACAAAGACAAATAAGTCAAAACAAAAGCTAATATATTGAAATATATTATTTTTTTCTTTAATAATTCTTTAACTTTAAAATCAGTTAAAAATAACCAATAAGACAAGCCTGGAATTAGAGCCATAAAGATAGTCCAAGTGTCGGTATACATCTTCCACCATTCTTTCGAAACTTCTCCTGTATGGCTCCATCCAAAAAGAACAAAAAATGGCATAGCAATAATTAAAGAGCTAATACAGATAGTTAGCAAATTAAGAATACTATAACGATTTAAAAGAATTGAGACCATAAAGCTAAAAGGTACTGTCAAAATACTATAAGCTAAGTAAACAAGACCATGCCCTGCAAAAACCACAAAAATTGAATATAGACTATATTCACGATTCATTATGATAAATAGCAATGCTGTGAAAAAAAGTAGTGGTAAAGGAGCAAGTAATAGGGCTTTTACTATTTTTTCTTTTGAGTATTTCATTAACTTAATTCTCTTATTTACTCAATAATTATTACACTATATCAACTCTTGGAAAAAGCGTTGAATGAGCCTATTTAATTGGTGAATAATATAATTTAAAGTTTCTTTGATGCTTTTTCTATTGATGTAACAACATTCTTATTTAAAAACGTAGGTAATATGAAAAATAATAGTAAGTTGATTTATTTAGTTATTACGGCAATCGTAGTAGCTTTTATTGGATTTTTTATTTTTGCCAAAAAAAGTGATGATGTACATAGTAAAGAGCTGATGGAAACTCAAGAAAAGATCAGTTCCAACCGTAATACTCTTAATGCTAATGACGGTATCACTAACAATGCGCCCAATCTCCCTCATGGAATGCCTCCTAAATGGGTAAAAAGTACGATTGCTATTAATGATAGCTCTACATATTCACGAGAAGATAAAATCCATAAGCTAGTTGATTTGTTGAAACAAAATGAATCGAACCCTGATGCATTAAGTGTAATTCTTGTATCCCTAACGAATTTAGACCCAATTGAAGCAGCAGACGATATTATTCCTTATTTAAAGGATACGAACCCAAACGTTCAAATTTTGGCTCTGGGTGCTCTTAATAATGCTTCGCTACTCACTCAGAAAGAACATGAGATTAAGGGTTCACTGCCAGAGAATGAAGCTGTTCGTAAACGGATTATTGAAGCCGTTAATGAGCTTAAAGTAGATCCAAATACGTCAGATGAAGTAAAGAAAGTATTAATTGCCACTTTCCCATAGATAAATCCTTCTTTAAAAGGCAAATAACAAATGATTTTATAGAGCATTCTTAATTCACTATTCAGCGGAAAAACATACCCACTTAACATAATGGCTGTTATACGAAATTGACAATATGTACAGTATTCTGTACATTTAGGATTGTAAAGTTTCAATCACTACCGCCTAGGTAGTCTAGCTAGCAGCGTTTTGACGCAGCTTACCCTATGAGGGATAGATATATGCATGTATTTACATATACGGACGCACGTAACAATTTAAAATCTGTTTTAGATAAAGTAATTGATGATGTAGACGTTGCTTTTATTACAAGAAAAGAAGGTGGCCATGCTGTAGTAATGGGACAAGATCATTACGATAGCTTAATGGAAACGTTATATCTCCTTTCATCTCCAAATAATGCAAGTCGTTTAAATGAATCAATTGCTCAATTACGTGCAGGGAAAACAAAACACAGAGAGTTGATTGAGGATGACGAATCGTAACGTCGAATGGACTGATAATGCCTGGGATGAATATATCTATTGGCAGACACAGGATAAAAAGATACTTAAGCGTATTAATACCTTAATCAAAGAATGTCAGCGAACACCTTTTGAAGGAACAGGAAAACCAGAACCTTTAAAAGCTAATCTTTCAGGATTTTGGAGTCGTAGGATTGATGAAAAGCATAGATTAGTTTATGAAGTGACAGATGAACGAATCTCTATAATTCAATGTCGATTCCATTACTAACAAGATCCCCTATTTTTAGGGGATTGTTTTTTTATTTAATACAAAATCTCATATGCGAAATTTAGGTGTTATTCCATATAACGCCATTAAAAAGATCTTTATCTTTCTGCCTATTTTCTTCAGTCTTACTTTCCGTGCTTAAAAACTTTTCAAAATCGGTTAGTTGACCCTTAAAAGATTCATCATTTTTCAGTTTGTTTAGAACCCAAGCCCCCAGTAGAATTTTACGTCTAGTATCATCTTTTCTTTGTCGATCAGAATTTTTCTTTTTTTCACGAGCAGCAATAGCTTGTTTTTGTGCTTTTAGTTGTCTTAATCGTTCTTCTTGCTTTGCAATTTTTTGCTCTAAAGTTTCAACACTCATACCATCACCATCTCAAGGAATCCCCCTCAAGCATAGGTCTGTTTGAATTGAAATTCAAGACAGCCCATGCTATCGTGGTTTTCCCGAAGGGCGCACTTAGCCATTGGATTTCATCCAATGGTGCGACAAGGGGTAAATCC
>NZ_JBJZOR010000046.1:0-7844 GCF_046269225.1 Acinetobacter sp. TY2 | reverse complement strand
AATCAACAGGGTTTTCGGTCTCTAAGTACTTTTTAAAGGGAACATCATCGACTCAAATCTCTATTTGCAACAGTGCCCTCTATAGCTTGGGAGCTGGAATTCTTATATTCAGTATTCTGCTCATTTTTTATTATCTCAAACAGCGAATTTCCTATTTTTCACTGATGTTCAGTATGGCAATAATGCTCTGTATGAGCGTGAGTCTTGGGGTCAGAATTCTTGATGTGCAAAATAATGCGAATCAGGTTTCTTTCCAGAAAAATATTAAGGCAAATATGCCAATTGTGTTTTATCACAACTATTTTTATGATGTTCCATTCCTTCTCAATCTACAAAAACCTGTTTATTTGGTGGATGACTGGGAGAATGCCAGCCAGGACAGTAGTTCAGAACAACTCAAGGATGGCCTGATTTTTGAACCCGAACGTAGGCAATACCTTTGGTCCGACTCCATGCTTGATCAACAGATCAAAGCTGGACAAGCCCTTGTCGTGCTGGCTCGCAGCAACTCCTTTACCCCTCATTATGCGAATGTTCAAGTTTTACATTATCGCAATTATGATGTGTATTTTTTTAATACTATCGGTCCAGTACAAAAATAAGACCAAGCCTGCATTTGCAGGCTTTCCCCAATCCAATGTCTGAAATAACATTTATAAGCTGCCTATTAAAAATAAACCTTCGTGCCCAAAGTTTCTAAGCGTCTGGCAAGTTATTTTTAAGATTATAGTAGTACCATGTATAGGCTAGAAATGAGGTATGTTGAAATTACAAAAGATCTTCAAGTTGGGAGATGATCTGCAGCCAACTTGGGCTACGACTACTTTACTAGATAAATTTTATCTATTCTTTTTTCATCGGTTCAGTTTTATATAAATATTTAAAATTCAGGAAAAAAATATGAACAATAATTATCCTAAACCTATGATAATAATGCACTGGATTACCTTTGTTTTAGTTGTAATTGTATATTTGACGAGTGGAGATCCAACAAGAACAGGTTTGCAGGGCCAGATTCATGTTATAGGTGGAATTTCAATATTTATTCTATTTTTCGTGCGGTTGAGTGTTGTTTTTCTCTATAAAAGAAGTATTCCTCAAAATGAGATCATTAATCCGTATCAAATAAAATTATTTAAAATTGTCAGATTTACGCTTTACGTAAGTTTATGTGTCGTTCCAATAGCGGGCTGGCTTGCATTATCGAGTTTCACTGATAACTTCCAAGTATTCTCTTTAAATTTGCCACTTTTGAGCAGTGTTAGAGAGGTTAAATATATTGGTCAGATGCATCAATTTTTAGGTAACTTCTTTATTACAGTCGTAGGTTTACATGCTTGTGCTGCATTAATCCACCATTTTATTTTCAAAGATAATGTATTAAAAAGTATGCTTTTTAAAAAAATGAAATGATTTAGATCTATAACTATAGAAAATAGGCATATTGTTCACCTAGAACAACATGCTTTATTGATATAAAGCATGTCAGATAGGTCAGGTATTTCTATAGACTTATTATCTATACTCCTCATGGAGTGGGAATATTTGGATTATACAAAAAAGGATCTTATGCCACCGCAACATTAAATAATGATCCAATCCAAGCACTGAATAACATGGCAATAATACCCCAAATCATTACCCGAATCGAACCTCTCCAAATACTGGCGCCGCCCGCATAACTGGCCAAGGCACCCATAATTCCGAGACTTAATACCCCAATCAGCATGACGCCTTTCTCTAAGTATCGCTCAGGCAGAAGCATAATTGAAATTAAAGGAAATAATGAGCCTACAGTAAATGCAATGGCTGAAGAGAAGGCAGCACGAAACGGCTGGGCAGAAGTATGATCTGAAATACCAATTTCATCACGCGCATGTGCATCTAAAGCATTGTGTGCAGTCAGTTGTTGCGCGACTTCTTGCGCTAAAGCGGGTTGTAATCCACGCTGTATGTAAATATTTTTTAGCTCATTTAATTCATGTTCAGGATGGCGTTGCAGTTCACGTTCTTCCATCTGCAGATCATTCTTTTCAATGTCTTGTTGCGATTTAACGGAGATGTATTCACCTGCAGCCATCGATGCAGCTCCAGATATTAATCCGGCGATACAGGTCACCAGTACAGTATGGGTAGATGCTCCACTGGCTGCGATTCCCACCACGAGACTTGTGACTGAAATAATCCCGTCATTTGCCCCCAGCACAGCTGCACGCAACCATCCCGCACGTTCGATGTAATGTTTTTCAATATGATAAGAATGGCGCACAAGGTATATCCTTTTTGTTATCAGGATGATTATAATAAATTTATTTCATCTGTAGAGATTATTATTGGCTAATTTCAAAAACCGTGATTAAAAGGCAAAAAAATTTTAAAACGGATTCTAGTAGCCACTGGCTATTCATTTTTAGGATCTAAAACAGCGTCTAAAAATAGGCAGCTTTTCGTCAAATCGTATTAATTGATCTTATTCTAATTCCTATGAGCTTTTTTATTGCTGTTTCTTCTATAGAACGGGCACTGATGGTGGCTGTCTGTTTACTGGCTGTAATTGTGGAATTATTCAATTCTGCGATTGAAGCTGTTTTAGATCGTATTTCGCTTGAAAAACATGCATTCCAAAAAGGCAAAAGATATGAGAAGTGCGGCACAATTTTCAGCACTTCTCATTATTTTTATTATTTGGTCAATTATTTTACTTGTCCACTAAAAGATCTTAAAAGTTGATTTTACTTAAGCCAACAATGGAAATTGATAGACTTCTGCATAGATTAGCGCAGCAAGCAGAACCAAAATAATGCTTAGGCTTACTGTATAAGTCTGCATAGCTGACCCAGGTATTTGCCAAATAATTTTTCCTCTGGCACTTAACCATTCTGTCAGACTAATACTGACAATTAACCATAATGTTCCTACCAAAAAACCACCCAGCACATCACTTAAGTAATGCTCATTTAAGACAATTCTACTTAGGCCTAAAAGTACAGCAAAAAGAAACATCGTAAAAAATATACGGACTTGTCTGATAAAATTTGGGCTAAAACGAATAGCCAGGTAAGCAAGAAATCCATATAAGGCAATAGCAATGGTGGCATGTCCACTAGGGAATGAGTAGGATTGCTCCAGCAGTAAAGCATCTGCTGGTCGCACGCGATGAAATAAGAGTTTACTCAGGAAGGTAAATATAGAACTTCCTATAGTGGAGACCAGCAACCCTATTAATATATAGGGTTGGCGAATGATCCAGCAGATCACACCGACTAAAATCACAATCAAACAAGAAATTGCTGTAGAACCAAAACTGGTGATGAAAATAAAAAAATCCACTACGCTGGGTTGATGCAGCATATTCATCTGTTGGGAAACAAAATAATCCATTGTCACGATGGAGTCTGAAGTAACCACATCTTCAACAAGTCCGGTAAACAAAGCTAAAATATAGCCCATGGCTAAAAATAAAAGCGTCAGAGGTAAGCCATAAAAATGCTGGAGCTGAAATCTTTTCGACAAAAAACCAAAAAAACGGGGGTACTTGTATTTTATTCGAATGAATAAATTGCTTTTTCCCACCTGCTGTTTAAACGTTCCCCCATACTGCACAACTGAATCAAATAATTGCTTGCCATGCTGAATAATCCAGTACTGTAATACCCACAAAAGAATAACCAGTGAAAATACAAGGATGCTCAAGATGAACAATTGCTGATTGGCTTGAATCAATGGAATCATGGCGAAAAAATTTCCTCGTTGAAAGCATTTTTAGCAGGGCTTACTGTCATATTTTGTCAGCGCACAGATCCAATCAATGTTTCGATATCAATACGACTTTATATATTTAGGCCTTTTTTGCAGTCGTTTTATTGCTAAAGTGAATACACACTAGAATCGCAATCAAAATGACAGCTGAAGCAGTAAAGCGACTTAAATCCAAACCACCCGAAGCGATCGGTTTATCCAGGAAATCCCCCACCACAGCCCCCAAAGGGCGGGTTAAAACAAATGCACTCCAAAACAGTAAGGTTCTTGAAACATGAGTGAATTTGTACAGGGCCAAAATCATGAGAATAAGACCGACGAAAAGGATAATTCCACCGCTATAACCCAGCCCCATGGTGTCTGCTGACCAATCTCCTAAAGCCGTCCCTAAGGTTTGGGAAAAGGTAATGGTTAACCAATAGAAAATTTCTGCCCGTGGATAATTCACCGTATGCGGTGAAATACTGCCTTCAACCTTATACCAGCTGAATAAAGACAAGCAGACCAAACCGAGCAATAGGCTACTTCCGCCGATATAACCAATCCCCAAAGATCGATCGATCAAATCAGCCAGTGTCGTACCTACGGTCGTACTGGCGATGATGGTAAACCAATACAAATAAGGACGGTAAAATTTAGAGCGGATTTGAAAGAATAGCAAAGCTATAAATACTGCTGCGAAAATAAAGGTACTGATCAAATAGCCTAAATTTAGAGACATCGATACTGCATCACCGCCAGTTTCACCAAAAGTTGTGGCAAAAATTTTAGTGATCCAGAAAAGTGCAGTTATTTGAGGAACTTTAGAAAGGTGAGTAGCGATACTTGATTCTTGTTGATTCATCAGCTGAACTCTTTGGTGATCTTTTTTAATATTTTAAAGTGGTTTCATTAACCTAAGCTTAAGAATAAATTGTAGTGATCCAATCAAGTTAGACACCAAATCAAGTGATAATATCAGCCCTTATAATGCTGAACAAAAAACAATCTACTTAATTAACCTATCAGCTATACAATAAAACATGCCTAAAATATTAATCATTTAACTGTGTTCAGAGGAGCGTGGTGATCATTATTTAATAATTCTAAATATTTGAATTTTATTATAATTAGTGACAGATTTTCATATTGTTTAATTCAGTTTTAAGGTTTAAATTCTAGAATATAATTTTAACAATTTTTGATCGGTTAATCATGCTTACTTGGTTTTTAAAACTTAAAGATTTAAAGAAACCTATTACTTTAATGCAATTTAATTTCATTCTCGCGATTTGGCTGGGTTTAGTTTTAAATTTCGGTTTTTTTGAAAAAATTAATCAACTTACTCCCTATAAGGGTATGAAATCAATGTTGTTTTTGGGAGCAACACTAATTGTCATAGTTGCAATTTATAACCTACTATTACAATTAATCAGTTGGAAATGGAGTGCTAAATTTTTTGCAAGTTTGTTAATTATCATTGGTGGATTAAGTGCCTATTTCGTTAATAGTTTGGGCGTCATCATTACCCCGGATCAAATACAAAATCTGCTACAAACAGATGTGAGGGAAGCGAAAGATTTGTGGTCTATCCGTCTGGTCATCTGGACGCTCATTTTTGTTCTTTTTCCACTCGGTGTTGTGGCAGTTTTAACAATTGAACAAGATCCATTACAGAAACACATATTTAAAAAAGCTATAATGAGTTCAGTTTCTTTCATCGTCATAGCAACTTTATTATTTTGCTTTTATGTTGATTATGCAGCGATATTCCGTGAACATCGTGACCTAAAAGGTATGATCTCTCCGCAAAATACCATCGCATCTACCCTATCTTATTATAAGAAAAAAAGCCCTAAAGAAAAATTACCGCTTATTGCCTATGGTGAAGATGCTCATGTAGTGCAACCAGCGCAACCCTCTAAGCTTCCTAAATTGATGGTTTTAGTGGTAGGGGAAACTGCACGTGCTGAAAGTTTTTCATTGAATGGCTATGCAAAAAATACCAATCCGGAATTATCAAAACTAAATATCATCAACTTTAGTCAAGTGAGTTCTTGCGGTACTGCAACCGCAGTATCTGTTCCGTGTATGTTTTCAGGGATGACACGTAAAAACTATGATGAAAAATTAGTAAATCATCGTGAAGGTTTACTGGATATTGCACAACGAGCAGGCTATAAAGTCACATGGATTGATAATAATTCTGGCTGTAAAGGTGCTTGTGATCGAGTTGAACAATATCAAATTCCACAGGCATTAAAACAAAAATGGTGTGATGCTAGCGGTGAATGTTTTGATGAGATTCTGGTGGATAGTTTGCAAGATTATTTAAAGAATCTGAAAAAAAATGACACAGTATCTCATTTGATTGTTTTACACCAAATGGGTAGCCATGGACCGGCATACTTCAAACGTTCCAAAGCACCTTATCAACCGTTTCAACCTATGTGTAATAGCAATGCCATTCAAGGATGCAGTACCACTGAATTGCACAATAGTTATGATAACTCGATTGTTTATACAGACCATGTATTAAGTCAAATCATTCAGACCTTAAAACAAAATACAGACTACCAAACTGGTTTCTGGTACTTATCTGACCATGGGGAATCGACTGGAGAACATGGTTTATATTTGCATGGTGCACCTTATTCTATGGCACCGACTCAACAAACGCATATCCCTATGCTGATGTGGTTTTCAGAGGCATGGCAGCTAAATAATACAGAACAATTGACATGTTTAAGTACTCAATCAGATCAAATCTTGAGTCATGACAATCTTTTCCCCAGCTTATTAAGTTTACTGGATATTAAAACTCAAGTAATTGAATCGAAAAATGATATGTTAAAAAATTGTGGTCAGCACTTAAAGCAGAAAGTATGAACTATGAATAAAACATGAGGATCTGTTGGGGACATGATTATTGAATAAAAAGGGCACTGTTGCAAATAACCACCAATGGTAAACTAAATACTCTTTTAGCTAAAGGTTCAGTATATGAATCCCTTCCACGGTCAGCACTTTCAAGGTGAAATCATTCTTTAGGCTGTTCGTTGGTATTGTAAATATGGCATCAGCTATCGTGAACTTCAAGAAATGCTCGCTGAACGAGGTGTGAATGTTGACCACACCACAATTTATCGTTGGGTTCAGCGTTATGCTCCAGAAATGGAAAAACGCTTACGCTGGTATTGGCGTAATCCTACAGATTTACATTCATGGCATATGGATGAGACTTATATCAAAGTGAAGGGGCGATGGACTTACCTGTATCGTGCAGTTGATCAACGTGGTCATACGATTGACTTTTACCTTTCCGCTAGACGGAACAGTAAATCAGCCTATAGTTTTCTAGGAAAGATCTTCAATACGGTGAAAAAATGGCAAATTCCACGGGTCATCAATACAGATAAAGCAGCGACCTATGGCCATGCTTTATCACGATTAAAGCGAGAAGGAAAATGTCCAGTAGATATTGAGCACAGGCAGATTAAGTATAAAAATAATGTCATTGAATGTGATCATGGTAAGTTAAAGCGGATCATCAGGGCCACATTAGGATTCAAATCTATGAAGACGGCTTATGCCACAATTAAAGGTATTGAAGTCATGCGTGCACTACGTAAAGGACAAGCATCGTCATTTTATTATGGTCAGCCTCAGGGTGAAGTGTGTCTAATCAACAGGGTTTTCGGTCTCTAAGTACTTTTTAAAGGGAACATCATCGACTCAAATCTCTATTTGCAACAGTGCCTTTTTCATGGATTTATCACGTTCTAAGGTTTTCATAATCTCAACTAAATATAGTCGCTAATTTAAATTGAGTTACTCACCGGCTTTTAAATAGCGGTATACCGCCTGGCGACTAATTCCAAATGCCTGACCTAATGCCATTTTTGAAGGGTACTTCCCTTCCTTCCATTCTTGTCGCAAAGCTTCAGCTTGATCAGGCTTCAATTTATGTACCCGGCCTTTGTACTTCCCTTGAGCAGAGGCGAGTTTAATGGCACTGTTGCAAATAGTGATTTGAGTCGATGATGTTCCCTTTAAAAAGTGCTTAGAGACCGAAAACCCTGTTGATTAGACACACTTCACCCTGA
>NZ_JBJZOR010000045.1:0-8768 GCF_046269225.1 Acinetobacter sp. TY2 | reverse complement strand
TGTTGGGCTTTTTTACATATTTGATGCTTGAGGTATAACTCCTGTCGTACCTTTAACATTTCCTTGTTCTTTGGTTTATTTTTATTGTCTGGAGCATCCTGCTCTCTATGTATTCATGATAAGAAATTGTGTTCCATGGGTATATTGGCTAAATCCTTCAATGCTTGTGCGCCCAGGCGTACAATACACTTAAATTATCCCAAGATTTGTCCGCAGAAATTGGGGATAATTTAAGCACTGGATGAATTGATAACACTGATGAAACGCCCAATATGATCAAAAAACAATCGATTTTATTGGCAAAAGATATCAGATCAGAATAAAAAATAGCCGATATGTTTCTATATCGGCTGTTGTGTGGTTTTTTGAATTTTTGAATGATGCTAATTGATTGATATTACAGGCTTATTACAAATGGATTTCGCATAAGCACCATTATGTTAAATATGCTTGGAGGAAAGCATATTTTTAATATCATTCACTTTATTTGTAATTGTTTGATATCTTGAAGCACTTCATTTTTTGAGTACAGATTGTGATAGATATATCTCAGATGGTTGCTTTTTCAGGTGTTGCTTTTTTAATGGTTATTACACCTGGTCCTAATATGATTTACCTTATTTCACGATCAATTTCTCAGGGAAAATCAGCAGGATTAATTTCATTAGTAGGCATAATTTTTGGATTTATTTTTTATATGGCTTGTGCTGCATTAGGTATAACTGCACTCCTATTTGCAGTTCCTTATGCGTATGACACTATAAAAATACTTGGTGCTTTATATTTATTATGGCTAGCTTGGAATGCTATAAAACCAAATGGTGTATCCGCATTTCAAACAGTAGAGTTAACACCTGATAGCTCACCAAAACTGTTTTTAATGGGCTTTTTAACAAATTTATTGAATCCGAAAATTGCCATTATGTATCTATCTTTACTACCGCAATTTATTCAACCTGATCATGGAAGTGTTTTTATACAGTCACTGACATTAGGTTTGATTCAAATTTTTGTAAGTGTTCTTGTAAATGTCTTAATCATATTTTCGGCAGGTTTTATCGCAGACTTTATGAATCAGAAACCAATTTGGGCACAAGTTCAAAAATGGATGATGGGAACAGTTTTATCTGCTTTAGCAATTCGTCTTTTAGTAGAAGAAAAGAAATAAAGAATTCAAATTCATATCAAGTTTAGATTTCCTAAAATTAACATAATACACCTTATGCGAAATGCCTGATTTATAGGCATTTTCATTTTTCAATGCATAAAAAATGAGTCCTGACTAATTTTTACATCTCCATGCCATAATCTCGATCATTCGATTTTTCTTTCTGTTGCGCTTTTTCCTGTTGCTGTTGATGCTCTCTCCATTGTGCCAAAGCCTTTAAAAGTTCCTGTGCCTTGTTAAATTTATCAGCTAAATCAGGATGGTTCTTTTCAATTTGTTTGATGGATGCTTCACGCCCGAAACGCTGATCATATAACAATTGCGTCCTTTTCTCGGCCTTGCTGTGGTCATGTAAAGACTTAATGCCTTGATATTCATTGACCAATTTTTCACGTTTTTCATCCCAATCCTTTTTCCCAAATAACATCGGTTTATTCTGATCTAAATCCTCAATCTGACTGCGAATCCCTGCACCTTGTTGCTGATAGCCTTTTAATTCCTTTTTAACACTCTGATCCACGTATTCTGTTCGATATTTTTCAAGCAACTGCTGATATTCAGCCGTGATTGCTTTAGCTTCTGCTATTTTTTGATTGGCAATTTTAATTTTTTCGTCATGGGTCAATGACTTCGGCTCAGCCTGTTGCTGTTCCTGATCAAGCTTAGCCAAGTGCTTCGGCAAATAATGACGATGCGTTTCAAAGGATTGAGTCGCTTCCCGATACTCGAGTAATAAATCCTTTGATTCTTGCTTCTGACTGTCGATCCACCCCAAATGCTTTTCAGGTGCCCGATCAATGCCCTGATCGGCAAGACTACGATGATCGACCCGATCTGTATGCCCATATTCTTCTAAAAATGCATTCTGTAGATCGGCAAAACGCTCACGTAACTCAACCAATTCCGTTTTACGCTGTTCTGCGCTCTTCGTGGTATTAGATTTCTGACAACCACCACGTTCAGGCTGTTTTGAGTTATAGCGCTTAAAGAACTGATCAGGGCCACGCTCGATCCCATCCTGAATCCGTTCGCTATACATAATATGCGCATGTGGTTGTTCACCACCCTCAATACTCGCCTTTGGCGTATGAATCGCCCAGGTATAAGCATGCTGATCCCCTAATTCCTGCTCAACAAAGACCTGAACCAAATCCTTACGCTGTTGAGGGGTCAGTTCTCTCGGCAGAGCAATTTCAATTTCCCGATAGCTTGAACCATTTTTACGCTCAAACTCATCCGCACATCGCCAAAATAAGTTCGGATCATCTTGTGCCCATTTGGGCATATTGCCATGCTCCGTGGCTTCTAGTTTTTCCTGATGCTTGAGCTTGTATTCTCCCTCACGCTCAATATATTCAGCATGTGCAGCAGCTTTACCTTTTGCACCGACCTTGACCGATAAGTGATAACTTGCCATGTTCGCTTTTGCCTGTGCTTGTGCTGTGGGGAGTACAGAGGGCGAAGCCCTTTGTCGTGCTTAGGTTTCTATCGAAGAGAGAAACTACTAAGTGCGCATTCTGAATTTTAGCACGCTTTCATTTCCATGCTACACTCGAATAAATATTGATGCTTTTAGCGGTATTCGCATGACCATAAAAACAGAATTACCTGACGGACATTTACCATTTTTAAAGGCACTATCACGGCCCACCGACTACCAAAAACTCCTCATCGAACTCTATGAAAAAACAGACCGTAGCACCACCGAAGACAAAAAATTGATCGCTTTGATCCGCACCGAAAAAGCCAATATCCGAGCCAACAAAGCCAAAAAGGACATGCAGCACCTACTCAATGCTGAAAAGAACAAAAAAAAAACCTTAGAACGCAAACAACGTACCAAACGGTTGATTGAACTCGGTGCATTATTCGATATTGCCGAGCTTGGACAGCATGATCCTGCCACATTGGTCGGCATGCTCACCAATATCAGCACAGCAATCGCACCAGATAGCGATAAATGGACGAATTGGCATAAACAGGGAGTTTCTATACTCCATGAGAGAAAACAGGCTAAAAACGCAAAAGAGGCGCAATCAGACCATGAAAATAACGACCCCATAAAAAACTGATCACCTTAAAAAATAGTGTTCCGATTCAAAGTAAGTGATCAAGAACATTTTAAGGGGGGTGGATTTGTACACCTTAAAGAATCCACCAGTCAAAAATAATAGGATAAGCCACTGTTACTTATAAAAATATGGAATCAATTAGAATGTATTCAGCGAGTGTCTACGAGCGACACAATGAAAAGTCGTGCCTAGACTCTCTGAAAAACTGTTTTTAAAAGAATAAATTCTAGAAACAGATAAATTCGATGCCCAAATTTGAATCTAGACCGAGCGTAGCGAGTAAAAGCTTTATGAGCGAAGCGAATCCATTGTTCTTTTGCCTTTGATTTTACTTCTTTTCAGATTCACGAATATATCAGCTAAAAAATTGCCCCAAGAATCGAGCGAAAGCGAGATTCAATAGAGTTTGAGCGTAGCGAAAACATAGGGCAATTTTTCAAACGAAGGGCTTTTAATTATTTTTAATGTTTTTAAATGCTTTTAACTTAGATGAAAGCATTATATAGCAATGCTTTCAGATGCTATACCACACCAAAAAGTCACCTATACCACACCAAAAAGTCACCTATACCACACCAAAAAGTCACCTATACCACACCAAAAAGTCACCTATTTACACCACAAATAAATAATGGTGTAATAACACCAAATAAAATAATGGTGTAATAAATGCCTACAACCGAAATAATCGTCAAAGATAATGCTTTAATTAATGCTAGTTATAATCTTGATACTGTTGAACAGAGGCTTATTTTGCTTGCCATTTTGCAAGCACGAGAAACTAAAACAGGAATTGATGCAAATACAAGATTACGTATCCATGCTAGTGATTACATGAATAGATTTAATGTAAGTAAACATGCAGCTTATAAAGCATTAAAAACAGCTGTTACTAACTTATTCGGTAGACAATTTAGCTATCTAACTATTGATGAAAAAACAGGAAAACCCAAAAAAGTTATTTCTAGATGGGTTCAAAATATTGCTTATATTGATGATGCTGCAATATTAGAGGTTACTTTTACAATGGATGTTGTTCCTTTAATTACACGCTTAGAACAGCAATTTACAAGCTATCAGCTTAAGCAAGTAACTCAATTAACAGGTAAATATGCTATTCGCCTTTATGAATTATTAATAGCCTGGAGAGAAGTAGGTAAAACGCCACTATTTGAAATATCTGATTTCCGTTCAAAATTAGGCTTGGGAGTAGATGACTATCCAAGAATAGATACTTTTAAAAGACGAGTCCTAGAATCAGCAATCAAGCAAATTAATGAACATACAGACATCATTGTAAAAGTAGAACAGCACAAGGAAGGACGTTCTATCGTTGGTTTTTCATTTTCCTTTAAACAAAAGAAGGTAGAGAAAAATTTATCAGAGAGTTGTAGAGATCCAAATAAGTTAGATCTTTTTTCAAAAATGAATGATGCTCAACGGTATCTCTTTGCTAAAAAACTCGCTGAACTTCCAGAAATGAGTGAGCATTCACAAGGAACTGAAAGCTATGCCCAATTTGCTATTAGAATTGCTGAAATGCTACAAGATCAACATAAGTTTAATGAGCTTTTTCCTCTTCTAAAAAAGGTTGGCTATCGTTAAATCATTAATGTAACGTTACATGTTCAAATAATGTCTACTGGCATACATCTTTTTACTTAGGTTACATGATGAAAGCATTATCTGTTATTGAGCTAGCTGAACTCTATAGAATGAATAGACAGAGTATCTATAAGCGTATAAATAAAGGAGATTTATCTAAAAATAGTGATGGAAAGATAGATCTAGCAGAGGCTATACGAGTCTTTGGAGAACCATCTAATAAAAAGAGCAATGTAACTACGTTACAGTCCACTTCGGCACAAAAAGATACAGAAGTAGACATGCTAAAACAGCAGGTAGACATCCTAAAAAAACAATTAGAACTTGCTCATGATCGTGAAATTTTTCAAAGGGAGCAGTTGGAAGCTAAGGATAACCAAATTGAAGCTATACAGCGTCTATTAGAAGCTCCCAAAACCAATATGACGACGTTTACCGATCAGAAATCCGAGCCTGACACAGCAGACCCACAGTTAAAATCTGAACTGAAACATGACGGATTGACTACTCCCGATCAAAAAGAAAACCCACGCATACCAGTACCCGAACCTATCGAGCCTGAACTAAAGAAAAGGGGATTTTTGAGTCGGTTTTTCTTGCCTAATGGTTAAATGTACTGTTTAGCTGTTCTATTTAAATATTTAGAATTCTGATTAAAAAAAAGGCGTGAAACGTGAATAGTCACAAAGAAACCATGATAGTGCGCTGAACCCCATCATGGTTTCATATAAGATATTGATGCTTATGAATAAAGTTCAAGCATTTCGCATAAGGCGTATTATGTTAATTTTAGGAAATCTTAAAAAATAATCAGCGTCATTATAAGCTAGAAATTTTCTAAATGGTAATTAATCAAAATATCGAAAATTATTTTTACTTTAGTAAAAAATACAGCTTAATTAATTTAAATATAAAACTTTTTATGATAAAAGACACAATCAATTTCTAGGTTGTTTTCCTGGGTTCTTAAAATTTAAGATAGGGTGAGAAATGAATGTTTCGTCCGCTATAAAAAAGTGTCTGATAGGAGGAGTATTACTAATATTGATATTCTTACTATTTTATTTTGGAAATTTTTATGAAAAATATGAAAAAGCAATTGAATTAAACGAACCATTTATGCGTATAACAGTAATGATTTTTTCATCAATCATCACTGTATTCGCCATGATTGTCGCACTCTTTAAAGAAGACATACGTGGATTCGTTGTTAGACCAAGATTGCATCTAAATAAAGAGAATAAGTTAAATGAACTGACTAAAACAACTGCACAAAGTACAATTGAAGCAGTTGAATACTTTTACAAAACTTTTGTTAATAATATTGGAAATATTCCTGCTAAAGAAGTTGAAGTATATTTAACAAATTTAAAATACAAGAAAATTAGTGCTCAGACCTACAAAGAAATTGAAGTTGATGGTATACCTTTAACATGGAAAGATTCGGAATCTAAGCAAATAATGATTCCACGTAATTCTAAGAAAAGTTTAACATTATTTAAAATCATTCCGCCAAGTGAAGTATCAACCCCCGATCAACCACCATCAGATGCATCTAATCAGCCTAGACTTCAAATCGGCACAAAGCTATATAATGTAGATCCAGATATGGGGGAGTGGATAATAGTATTTTCTATATATTCTGATAATGCCAAGCCTCTAACTATTAAATTAACTATCAAATGGGATGGGAAGTGGGAACTTCGCCTGACAGAAATGAGTGCGAACCTTTCAGTAACGGAAGAGATTAAATATGTATAACTTATATTACGTTCAGATTAAAAAAGAATTTGAAGAGATCTCGCAAGAAAGAATGGCGAATATTGGCGATTTCATTAATATTTTTGATACAACTTATCTTATTGTTACAGAGATGTCTGCAAAGGATATCTATAACAAAATTTCTATGAATGGTGAATCAAGTATATTCATAATTCAATGTAATATAAATGAATATTATGGTTGGGCTAACAAAAGAGTTTGGGCTTGGCTTGATGAAAAAAAGAAATTATTGCGTTAATTATTAATAATTTCACTCATTCAATATTCCTTATATCGCTTTCGTTAATGATGAATATTGAATGAAATTAAGCAATACTTAATAGTCTCTTCAGACATTACTGAACATTAACCTTTGATTGATGATTTTTCATATAAGTTGTCTATGATAATAAGTAATTTTACTTTTACATCCCACACGTTTTCAAACCTATTTTTTCAATTAACTTTATATTTATTTAACATAATGGCACTTATGCGAAATTAAAAATGGGAGCTTATAATTAGCTAATTTTATGTAAATACTTTTAAGCATGACTCTAATAGAAAAAGTAGTACCTGTCATATTTAGGCATGTAGATCAAAATATTCTTAATGCGACAGAACCAAAATTTTAATCATCCATAATTGTTTTAAAAGTCCATGTCATTATCTTTATTACTATTTTTGAACAAATATAAGATATAAAAGGAGATAAAAATACGATTAATAAACTATCAATAGCTTTAACGTAATATAGAAAAGTTGTAATACTCCATGTGAGTAGAAAAATAAATGTTAGAAAAAAACTAATATTAAATAATTTAGATAGGAACTTACTAAAAACAAGAAGAGGCAGTATAAAAACAATGATTATAATTAGTTGAAACATTCAATTAAACCCTTAATTAATTAAATACTTAATAGACCAAATAATTAATAATAAAAGTAGATGAATTAAAGCTGCTATTATTAGAAATAGAACAATATTCCACATTTCAAAATTATCAAAAACTGAAAAAAATGCTCCTAATACGCAAGAAATACCATAATAAAGTGTATATTCTTTTTTAATATTAAATTTTTTATGTAATTTTATAGATATAGCTAAAACAATAAATGGAAAAAACATTAATGGAATTATGAAAAAAAACATGTTTTCTCATTTAACTTAATTAGATTAAGAAATTATAACTATTTTTTATGGTTTATCAAATATTTAAACTCTAAAAAAAGATAACTGAGAGAGTGTCTACGAGAGATTAAGCATCATAAAAATTTCGCCCTCGCATTTTTGCTGATTACAAACTCTCTTTCGGTAATGCTCCCGAAAATTAACCGAGTTTAAAAGTAGAAAATTTGCCATTTAACATAAAATCTCTTATGTGAAGTTAAAAAAGCGAGAACTATAGATCTCGCTTTTTTATTTTCAAATTGCTATACTTTTTGTACGCCATTGACGTATTTGATTCATGCTATTTATTGAAACCAGTATTTTTACCAAACAGATCAAAGATCTTGTTAGCGATGAAGAGTATCGTCAGCTACAGCAAGACCTATTGGTACAGCCTGATAAAGGTGATGTGGTTAAAAATGGTGGTGGCATTCGTAAAGTACGTTGCGCTCAAGGCAACAAAGGAAAAAGTGGTGGTATCCGTGTGATCTATTACTGGGTCACAGAAGACGATCAGATCTTTTTTCTTATCGCTTATCCTAAATCAGTAAAAGATAATTTAACGGATAAGGAAACTGCAATTCTACGCCAATTAGTGAAGGAGCAATTTCATGGATAACAATTTATTTGATGACCTCGTTTCTTCGATTAAAGAAGCAGGAGCAATTAAACGTAAAGAGGTTCAAGCAAGCCGAGTTACAGAACTTGAACTCCCTGATATTAAAGAAGTTCGTGAAAAGACTGGCTTAAGCCAAATTGAATTCGCATCACGTTTGCATATCAGTGCAAGAACGCTACAGAACTGGGAACAAGGGCGACGTTACCCCACTGGCCCAGCAGCGACTTTAATTCGCATTCTAGATGCACATCCAAGCCTGATCTAAAAGATATAGACATAAAAAAGCCCAACATCCTGTTGGGCTTTTTTACATATTTGATGCTTGAGGTATAACTCCTGTCGTACCTTTAACATTTCCTTGTTCTTTGGTTT
>NZ_JBJZOR010000044.1:0-11024 GCF_046269225.1 Acinetobacter sp. TY2 | reverse complement strand
ATAAAAAAGCCCAACATCCTGTTGGGCTTTTTTACATATTTGATGCTTGAGGTATAACTCCTGTCGTACCTTTAACATTTCCTTGTTCTTTGGTTTTTCTTATTCTCTGGAGCATCCTGCTCTCTATGTATTCATGATAAGAAATTGTGTTCCATGGGTATATTGGCAAAATCCCTAAATTACTGTACGCCTAGGCGTACAACACATTTAAATTATCCCAAGATTTGTCCGCAGAAATTGGGGATAATTTAAGCACTGGATGAATTGATAACACAGGTGAAACGCCCAATTCGATTAAAAAACGCTCAATTTTATTGGCGAAATATACCAGTTTTGTTCATAAAAAAGCCGATATGTTTCTATATCGGCTTTTGGCTGGTTTTTTGAATTTTTGAATGATGCTAATTAATTGATATTACAGGCTTATTACAAATTGATTTCGCATAAGCACCATTATGTTAAATGGAGAACAAATTAGAAAACAAACCTAAAACTGAATAGCCTGAGGTTTTCGTATTGATTCACTCAGTATAACTACTCCTTTTGTACCTATCTCTTATTATTATTTTTTGGAACTCCTATTCATCATAATAAATTATAGCTAGGTCGTATAGCTGTGAAGGACTTGAATTGATGTGAGAATATACTTAGAAGAGAGACTAAAACTCTCCCAACTTTCACTAGCTAAATTATAAGAGACTAATTATTTAGCCATGACTAAATAAAACATTATTTCCCCTTATTTAATTCCATCGTTCATTAATTTTCCTACACTGTACTATGATGTTTTGTTATGATGTTTGGTGTGTAAACATGATGTTATACATCTTGATTGTAATTTATATTGATGCTATCTTGATGTTTGTGGTGTTTTTTTATGATGCTTTTTGTGTGGGGTATAATGATATGATGGTACATTTGATTGATGGTCCTAATAGCTCCTTTGCTATAAGACTTAGAGATTTTCGGAGCAGAAAAGGATTAACTCAGGACGAGTTAGCCCAGTGTTGTGGAATAGCAGTAAGAAATATTTCTTTATATGAGTCTGGCCATTCCATACCAAGGGTTGGAACATTAGAAAAATTAGCAGAATGTTTAGATTGTGATTCTTATGTTCTTTTGCATGGTAATACTAGAGAAACCCATGAATATCTTTCGAAACAAAGTAAAGAATTTTATAAAAATGTGGTCAAAAAAAACCAGTATTTATATATAAATGAATGGGATCGATTGATTCTGAGGGAAAACATAATATTTAATCAACCCATTTATGTTGAGAACCCTGTAAGCAATGGGCATTCTAGTAATTTGAACCTATTTGTTCCATATATAGGTCCTATATCCAATTTTATAGCAGTAAGACTTCCTAAAAATTTAAGCCTCTCTACTTCAGATATTTATAATAATTATGAACAAATATTAATTGTTAATTTATTGAGAGGAACTCAAGAAGATTTAAAAGATGGTGTGCAAGTTATATATGCTGCTATTGATAAGCAGAAATTACCAAGTTTAGGTACTGTAAAAAGAGAGGTAGGAGAAGAAAACTTCTTTATTCAATCAGTACCTAATAGTTTTAAATATTTTGAGTTCGATGATAAGCAATACGAAATTTTAGGTATCGTAGAAGGAGTTATATGTAGAAAATTATAAATTTTTTCTAAAATTAACATAATACACCTTATGCGAAATCAAAAATGGGAGACCTAAGCTCCCATTTTTACTGATTATTTTAAAATTTAAGCATTTTGAACTGTAAGTTTCAAACCTAAAGCATTCACTACACGATTGATCGTATCAAAACGAGGTGCTGAGTCATGACGAAGTGCTTTGTAGAGGGCTTCACGGCCAATGCCAGCCTCCTTCGCAATTTGGGTCATACCTCTTGCTTTAGCGATTACACCAAGTGCGTGAGCTAATTCAGCAGGATCATTATCTTCAAGCACCATATTGAGATACACCACAATATCTTCTTCAGTTTTAAGTGATTCAGCCATATCAAAACTTGGTAAATCAGCGACTTTAACCATTTTAATCCTCCAATGTTTTCGATAATTTGACTGCACGATCGATATCTTGTTGTTGTGTGGATTTATCTCCACCACCAAGCATAACAATCACAACGTCACCATGTTGGATATAGTACATCCTCCAACCTGAACCAAAGAATTCTCTCATCTCCCAAACACCTTCTTGGAGAGGCTTGATATCTCCCCAATTCCCACGTTGAACCTTATCTAATCTACGATTCAAGCGAATACGGGTCATATTGTCTTTAATATCATCTAACCATTCATCAAATTCAGGCAGACGTTTAATTTCAATCATGAGGATTCCTTCTATTCTTACTCAATTGTATTCGATCGAATACATAAAGCAAGTATTTTCCCTTTAGATTTGTCTACAAAATTTGTATAACGACTATTATGTTAAGTGAATCTTTTTATAGAACATCACCTCTTTATTTTATTGAGGCTTATTAGCATAATTTGAAATAGAATAGATAAAATGATACTAAGAGTTTTTTCGATATGAAGTTAATAAAGCCGACAATATTATTCACAATTTTATTTTCACTCTTTTTCACTAATATTAGTCATGCTGAAATATCGGAAAAAAATAATTTAGTTTCGAAGACTGATGCTGAAAAAAAATATGAGTTAGGAATGATGTATTCGAATGGATTAGGTGCAGAAAAAGATGATAAAAAAGCACTTTTTTGGTTTTTGCAGGCTGCTCAACAAGGTAATGTCGATGCTCAACTTAGGCTTGGTATGATATATATACTAGGAAGTGGTATTCCAAAAGATGATAAAAAAGCATTTGAATGGATTAATAACGCGGCAGAACAAAATAATGCTGATGCACAGTATTTTTTAGGAAGCATGTATCAAAGTGGTGAAGGTGTAGCAAAAGATAAAAGAAAAGCTTTGGAATGGTTCAATAAATCTGCTCAACAAGGTAATGAAAAAGCAATTGAAGAGCTTAAGAATTACTGATTTTAGACACAATATCTTCTTATATATTTCTATAAAGTTCTTCTAAAATTAATATAATACTCCTTATACGAAATGTAAGAGTGAGTTTATTACAATGATTTTTATGAATTTTTTAAAACTTAAGACCTAGTCAGGTGCCTAGGTTTTTTCATTTCGTATAACCTCCATTATGTTAAATGGGATGCATTAGTCGATTTTTTCTAGGAGTTATAAGACATATTTTATAAGGGAAATAAGCGGTTAGAAATCACACTTTTCATGACCATGGTGGAGGTAAGTCGTTGAACTCCCGGAAGAGCAGAAAGCTTTTCATCATATAGTTTTTGAAAATTAGCTAAATCGCTTACAACCACATGTAATAAATAATCAGGATCTCCAAATAAGCGCTGTGCTTGAATGATGTAAGGGATATCAAGAATAGCCTCCTCAAAATGGGAAAGAGTCTTTTTATCACCATCTTTCATCGTCACAAATACAATCGTCGAAAATTCTAGCCCAATACGACTCGCTTCAAGCTGAGCACAATACCCTTTTATTATCCCTGACTCTTCTAAAGTCCGAAGTCTTCGATGACATGGTGAAAGACTTAAGCCTACTTTTTCTGCCAATTCTGTAATCGATAAACGCCCATTAGATTGTAATTCAGCAAGAATCTTTCTATCTATCTTATCCATTTAGAAAAATCTTCCTTTTAAATTGAGTTATGAGCAACTATTTGAAAGCACATTCTAGATCTTAAGACTTATCCTTTCCAGCTTGTGAAATGAAATGATTTTTTAATTTATGACCTTTAATACAATTATCGCCTTTTGGAGTATATCCATTCTTTTTGTTCTCACTCCCGGGGCTGATTGGGCATACGCAATTTCAGCTGGAATTAAAGAAAGAATTCTACCTGCTATCTCAGGGTTGTTACTTGGTCATTTTATAGCAACACTTATTGTTGCTGCGGGTGTAGGGACACTTGTTGCGAGCCAACCTTTAGCGCTTATGGCACTTACTGTTATTGGGTCGCTTTATTTATTATGGATTGGGATTAGTTTATCTCGTTATCCGACAACTATATCTAATGAAAAAAAACTCAACCTAGACACTAATAAACCATGGTGGAACTGGGTTATTAAGGGTTTCGGGGTAAGTGGGCTAAATCCAAAAGTCTTTTTGTTATTCCTCGCATTATTACCCCAATTTATTCATACATCTGCATCATGGTCTGTTACTACACAAATTATTTCTTTGGGGTTAATTCATATTTTTAGTTGTGCTGTGGTCTACTTTTTGGTGGGTTTTTGTGCTCAAACTTTATTAAAAACACGCCCACATGTTGCACAGATTGTTAGCCGAATTTCAGGAGGCTTAATGGTTTTAATCGCTATTATTTTAATCATAGATCAGGTTAAACATTACAATTTTGGATAAGCGCCAAAAATTTAATAGATGAAATCGTGAGGAAATCATGCAGCAAGTTACATTACAGACATTAAAAAAGATGAAAAAGGATGGAGAAAAAATCGCAGTTTTAACTTGCTACGATTCAACTTTTTCCAAGATTTCAAATCAAGCAGGCATTGATGCTTTACTGATTGGAGATACATTAGGGATGGTCTTACAGGGAAATGATAGTACCTTACCTGTAACTATTGAGCAGATGGTTTACCATACTGCATGTGTCAATAAAGGCAACGATCATGCTTTTATCATTGCTGATATGCCATTTATGAGCTATTCATCTCCAGAGCTTGCTCTCAAAAATGCTGCCCTTCTCATGCAAGCTGGTGCTCATATGGTGAAAATTGAAGGTGATTTATGGCTTTCAGAAATAATTAAACAACTCACTCAAAATGGTGTACCTGTATGTGCTCATATTGGTTTAACACCTCAAGCAGTTCACGTTTTCGGTGGTTTTAAAGTTCAAGGCAAAACTGAGGAGCAAGCAAATCATCTTCTCAATACAGCAAAACAATTAGAACACGCAGGAGCTGTCATGCTATTGCTTGAATGTGTGCCGTCTAATCTTGCCGCAAAAATTTCTCAGTCAGTCACGATTCCCGTTATTGGCATTGGTGCTGGGGCAGAAACAGATGCTCAAGTTCTGGTGCTACATGACATGTTAGGACTTAATGATAAACCCGCAAAATTTGTACGCAATTTTATGCAAGACAAAACTAGTATTCAGGAAGCGATTGAAAGTTATGTTTCTGCTGTAAAAGATGGTTCTTTCCCGAGTGCGAAACATCAATATATTTAGTAATTTGTACGTGTTTAATTTAGTTTTCCTAAAATTAACATAATACACCTTATTCGAAATACTTGAAATGATCTTATTGTTCTGATTTTTATGCATTTTTTAATTTTTAAAGCCTAGATTAGAGTCTAGGCTTTTTCTGTTAGAACCCATTTTAAAGTTTCCATAATTTCCTTTTTTACTAGTAAAGCTAAAGAACCTAAGTGAATATTGTAAAAAATAGGAAAAATAATTTTTTATATGATTTATTTTATTAAATTATTTAACGATTTTGGAAAAAAATATCAAAACAGCCTAACTGTTAAATTATTTAACAATATTGAAAAACACCTATCTATTTGTTATATTTAATTTTTTTAATGATATTTTTGACATCATTTTCAGTATCATCTCTAACCTCCACATTCGGTTTAGGATCAGCAAGGTTTCTATTTTTGGCTTGGTTTATACGCAGTAAATCAGCATAAATATACTTTTCTAATGCTTTTTCATCTTCAATCTGACTTAAGCTTTGATCTACATGATTCTCAGCTTTATACGACAAAATCGTTTGAGTGAACCGCATCACTCGCTCATGTAACTCTGTAAAGGAATAAATATTAAAGTCGACTCTCGTACTATAAAATGCCTCTCTTTTAATCTGTTCTAAATCAAAAGCTTGATAGATCGGAAACGTACGTTTCTTTTGAACTTGTCTTTTCCCTTTGACTGCATTCTGACGTACAGCTCTGCGGTTGTATTTCTTTTCAAGCTCATAGCAAATTTCCCCTACATCTTGAGTCGTGCCACGGAAAGCAGGGACATTCGACAAAGCAAAAACGCCTGCTTCAATCGCTTTTTTTAGCTCATCATCAGTCAGCCAAGTTTTGACCTGATCTTTGGTCGGACTTACTTTATTTTTTGCTTCAAACTGCTGTTTTTTAATATGCTTCTTTTGTGTCAGTTTCGACTGAATCCCTGCTCTACACAGTTTTAAAATATGTGCTTTGTATTGCGGTGTCAGATGCCAAGTCCATGAAGTAGGTTTGATCAGTTTGGCATCCCCCTTTTTTTCTTGCATCAACTTGTACTCAGCTAAACGCTTTTTACTCCGATCAGAAAGGCGAAGTACCACTTTGGGCATGTCTTGACTGAAAAGCTGTAGCCGTGAATCACGGTGTAAGAGGCAGTGAAAAGTATCCTGACATGGTCTGCCATCCTTTTCCTTAAAGCTTTTCTTTATGAGTTGCTTTTGATAGCTAATCACACGCTGAAACCGTTGTTCAGCGGTCATCTTAGTCATTTCAACTTCTGTTAAATGAAACTCTTCTATCATCTTTGTGATAACTGACTGCTTCTCCCTCAAAGCACTTGGTAAAGTCACCATAACAAAAACCTGGCACTTGCCTTGCCGTAAAAGTTGCTGATTAAGCTGAATCACCAAATGTGCATTGCACAAGTCCTTTTTATCTCTAGCTTTAGAGCGTGAGTCTCCTGTTTTACTGACGTGAAATTTGCTGATCAACCAAGCCAAAGTGTTCTGTGCTTTATCAACATCAATGAAAAACTTTTGATAGAACGTGGCCTTAGCTAGATACACCGTTCGGTGTAAAGCAGACATTGTGATTTCATCACTTGTCGTATAAAAAATCATGTATTCCCCAAAATCTATAAATAAAAGCCGAGATGTAGTAGGGCGAATGTAGTAAAAATAAAAATTTAGGGTCTTACTTTTTTTAATGTATTAACATCTCTTCACAAATCTGTTTTGCTTTTTAATAAAAGGCTTGCGTAGCAGGGCTTTTAAAGGTTTTTCGAAGAAAAACTGCCACCTGAAAGGTGGCTAAGGGGCAACGAGACGTAGTTAAGTTGTTCCTTAGATTAACTCGGCTCGTTGCCCCTGCTCTTATTCACCATCTAACTTCATGGTGGTATAACAATTCAGAACGACATTTTCAGTGTGATGCTGAAAAAAGACTTTTCGACGCTCTAAGGCAGTCGGCAGTTCTTGACCTCAAAGTTAAGGACTGACCATCCTTAACTGTTTTTTCTTTTCGAAATAGCTAAGGACTGACCATCCTTAGTGCATCTTGGCTCTTATGTGGCTGTAAGAGTTGGCGAAAGCCTATATTTTCGTGTAGCTCTATACTGGTGAAAGCTAGTTGGTAGGGTTGCGACGGAGACTGTGAGAACCTCAATGCAAAACCTCCCTGCTACTCTTTGAGTAGGAATGGTTTGCATGTCAGTTCTCCTTTTATCCTTTCAGTTAAATCAAATTGCCCTCAGCCCATATAAAAACACTCGGCTGAGTCGCCTTCGGGCGACACTGAAAAACTTAGAGCCATTCTGAGTCTAAAGACCTGAATTGCAATAAGCCGTTTTATGGAATGGAAGTCGAGACATGATGTCGAGACGAAAACACCATACGCTGGGTTAACCTGCTAGTGAATTTTCACTGTTGGGAGGTTTAGAAGCCTCATCTTGCGTACCCGATCGGGGAGGACGTGCATCAACCGCTAAGCGGGAAATTGTACGGGGGAAGAAAAAAGTCGAAAGGCTTGTGGGTCTGTCTCATTTGACAGATTCCCTCTCGGTCAGTGGTAACACTGATCGCCAAATAGCTCAACCGAACCACCTCTTCTAGCGTCAAAAATACGCTAGGAATGACAGAGGCTGGAGGGATGCTTATGAAAACTTTGAAGGTATTTATGCTGTAAAAGTGATTGATCTGACCAACGAAAACCGTGTGATTTAAGTGGAGTTGCGGAACAACGCTCCATGAAGTCAAGGATGGCAAACCAAGTGTTGCACGGTGTAATGTTGAAGGTCTAGTAAGCCCTGTTTCTGTTTATTCAGATACAGCGATTCATAAAACTAAAGTGGGAAGCACAGGAGTTTAAGTTAAACGGTTTAGCCTCCGTTTAGGCGTTCTAAGGTTGAAAAACCGAAAGAAGAACTTTAGTCATAATAAAAATCTATAAAGGCTTCATTTGCCCAAGTAGATACAAAAGACTTTCACCTGTGAGAGATCGTGCGAGTAAGAGATAATTCGCCGAAGAATTATCGCTAAGCAGTCGAGTACGAAAAAAACGTGCAAGCCTGTGGATGAAAGTGCGAACGGAAATAGTGAGATAGAAATCGAAAAGTTAGAATTTTGTTGCGGTTAAACAGGTCGTTTAACTTCTCTCAAAGCTTTGGTCGGCTGTGGGATTCAGGGTGGTACTTGAAAGCAAAATTCGAAGTCAAATTTTAGGTTTTTTTATAAAAAAACCAAGAGTTTAGGTTTAGCTTAAACACGGTCATTTCGTATCAATGCAGTTTTCAATGTTCTGTAAAAACAAGCGTTTAGGTCTTCGTATAAAGCCTTCAGTTAGCTAGTGCAATTGAAACGTAACTAGGTCGATGAATGATTTTTTATTTAGCATTTTTGGCAACTCGGTCAAAGTCAGCCTTTAATCAAAATACAAAAATTCGGGATTCAAGCGATTGATGTTTTTCGCTTTTTTAAAATATCAAACCGTCATTTAAAATGGCACACCTTTCAACAAGGTTTGTTGATGCAATCCTCAGCATAACGAGGACTATCTATTCAAAATGAGTCCGATTTTTAAATAAATACGCTTATTTCTAAACTGTATTTCAGTTTCATTATAGTTTTTGGGAACTATCACAATTTTGTGGTAGTTCCTGATCCTTCATAGAAGCTCACCATTTGCTTTCTAAGCGACTTTTATTAATCTGCATAAAACACTAAGCTACACCATTAAAAGTAGAAACTAATGCAATCTATGAGCTTAGTTCTTATCCTTAGATATATCTTGTTCACAGTCTGCCATAAAATCTTCTAAACCTTTGGGATTATCAAATAATTTAAAATACTCTTCCCAAGTTTCTATTTGCTCTTGATCTTCTTTGAAGACTCCATCCGTATCAAGTTTATAGCTTCTTGGAGGTTTGTCTAAAATGCTTATGGTGAGAGAAACTAAATCTTGATCTTTACTCATAGGTGATCTCCTTAGTGAGTGTCTACGAGCGACAAAAAGAAAAATTGCGCCTAGACTCCTTGAAAAACAGCTTTTCAAACAGGGTTACTTAATATCTGTAGTAAATCACATGATGATCTTTACTCCTAGATCGAGCGTAGCGAGCATAAATACTTATGAGCGAAGCGAATTCAGAGTTGTGTTTTTTTATAAAATTGATTCAAAGTGTTTGCAAAAAAATTGCCTCCAAGAATCGAGCGATAGCGAGATTCAATAGAGTTTGAGCATAGCGAAAACATAGGGCAATTTTTTATAGTGGGCAATTTTTTATAGTTTAGGTTTTTAATGTTTTTAATGTTTTTAATGTTTTTAAGTACTCTGAAACCATTATGAATAAAGTGTTTCAGAGCTTATATAGCAACGTTTACTCGGTTATATAGCAACGTTTACTCGGTTATATAGCAACGTTTACTCGGTTATATAGCAACGTTTACTTAGGATATGACAACAAAAATAAACAATGTTGTTATAATTAATATATTTATTAAAATCAATACTTTATAGAATTTGAAATATTTTATTTTTTTACGAATTTACGTTTTATGATGCTTTTACCTTAAATATAGCAACAAAAACTCGGTCAATGTTTTATATTTAACAATCAATATTCTATTGAAATATAAGTATTAATTTTAAATTTATTATATTAGATTTAGTAAAAAACCATCAATTTCTTGAATTTTCATTATAAATTGACAACGAGATTATTTCATGTTGCTATAACAACAGATTATTTCATGTTGCTTATTTACTTATGAAAGACGTAATTGTTAAATCAAATAAACTAGTAGAAGCGATTCAAACATTAACTTTGTCTGAGACACGTTTGGTTCAACTAGCTATTATTGATGCTAGAGAAAAAGGACACGGCCTTAGCTCTCAACATCCTCTTGAATTAAAGGCTGAAAGATATGCGAAAGCGTTTAATGTCACGCTAGATGCCTCGTATTCAACCTTATTAGAAGCCGAACAAAATCTTTTTAAGAGACAATTCACTATTACTAATGATGATGGCTCTCCTACCAAAAGTCGTTGGATTCAAGATGTGAATTACCAAAAAGGTGAAGGTAAAATTTTAGTCACCTTAACTCGTGTTCTTATTGATCATATAACTAGGATTGACGGATTTACACAGTATTTCACTCAATATCATTTAGAACAAACAGCAAATTTTACAAGTGTTTATGCTATTAGACTTTATGAATTATTAGCACAATGGCGAACAGCTAGACATACACCAGTATTTGAAATCAATAAATTTAGAGAACAATTAGGAGTTGGAATTAATGAATACTCTCGAGTTGAAGCTTTCAAAAGACGTGTTTTGGAACCAGCCTTACTTCAAATCAATGAGTTCTCCGACCTAACAGCCAAATATACTCAACAAAAAAACGGACGATCTATTTCAGGTTTTTCCTTCACCTTAAAAGTCACAAACAAAGAAAAAGAACTCAAAGATGTAACCTCATCTAAACAATATAAAAAGATGACAGATTCTCAGCGATTCCTTTTTGCTAGGAAACTTGCAGAATTATCTGAGATGTCTAAATACTCTGTAGGTACTGAGTCGTATGATCAATTTGCAATACGTATTGCAGACATGCTTAAAGATGAACAGAAATTTGTAGAGCTATACCCTTGCTTACTTAAAGTTGGCTATTTAGAAAAAAGTCAAATAAACTAAGTTATGTAAGTTATGTAAGTTATGTAAGTTATGTAAGTTATGTAAGTTATGTAAGTTATGTAAGTTATGTAAGT
>NZ_JBJZOR010000043.1:0-11312 GCF_046269225.1 Acinetobacter sp. TY2 | reverse complement strand
AAAATCGGAACAGATGTTAATTACGGTAGTCTTTGTAAGTTTTTACGTACAAAAAAGCAGATCGTCTGATCTGCTTTAGTAATGATTAGGATGATTCGCTTTCTTAATTAAATACTTTAATTGAGTACTTTCAATTAGAAGTGAGCATCTAGACCAATATAAGGGCCTTTAAACTCAAACTTCATATCACGGCTTTCTGTATCATCTAATTCAATATTTAAAATACGATAGCCTGCTTTTAAGCCAACATCAGCAAGCATGCTTTGTATAAAATTGTATTGAATTTCTGCTTGAGCGTCAGTGATTTTTACATCATTTACATTGGTATAAGTGGCTTCAGCTTTCGCATTTAAACCTGTGAAAGGTAATTTTACGCCCGCCGCAGCATAAATAATTGGTGCATATTCATCGACATTGAGTGATTTACCAAATTGTTTTACATCACCATTTAAACGTGTTGCACCGACACCAATATCAGCATCTACAATATTGTCGAGTATTTCATAATAAAGAATTAAATCGGTATGATCGAGTTTAAGTTCTGTATTTGCTAGACCGTATTGATCTGCTTCAGTATCGAAATTAAGCTGTGTATATTTTGCTTTGATATTTGGAATAAGTGGAATTGGGTGCTCAAAAGCAGCAGAAATTTGCACTGTACCATCACGGTCAATATCTTGATCTGCTAGGTTTTTTTCATCAATATTGGCTTTGCCATCGACATTCCAATAGCTAATATCACCTTTTAATCCGATGAAATCTGCTTGTGCAAATGAACACAAACCTAAAGTTACTGCTAAAACGGATAATTGAATATTTTTCATAATGCTCTCATTGGTGGAAATGACATTTTCATTCCCTTGTTTTGTTACTGAAACACCTTTCATTCGGTTTCAATATGAGCGCATGATATAGCGGTTGAAGTATTTTTTCATTATCAGAATGTATATAAAGAGGAAATCATGACCTTGTCTACGCAAGAAATTTTAGAATTACCTTTGTATGTCGCTGGAAAAGCGGTTAAAACAACACAATGGTTAGATGTACATTGTAAGTTTAGTGGGAACATTTATGCACGTGTAGCATTGGCAGATGATAAGGTCTTAGAAAGGGCTATTTCAGCAGCGGTAAAAGCTGAACAAGAAATGGCAGCATTAAAGCCCTTTCAAAAACAAAAGATTTTATTGCATTGTGTTAAGCGTTTTAATGAAATGCGTGATGAACTGACAGAATTATTAATTCTTGAAGGCGGTAAACCTCGTAATGCAGCGGCAGCAGAAGTTGAACGCTTGATTAATACTTTTCAAATCGCGGCAGATGCTGTTTCTACACTTGATGAAGGTCGCTTAATGCCTTTAGCTGTGACTGCAGCAGCAGGGTCATATCGTGGGATGGTGCGGAATATCCCTATTGGGGCTGTATCGTTAATTAGCCCTTTTAATTTTCCATTAAATTTAACCGCACATAAAATTGCACCTGCAATTGCAGCAGGTTGTCCATTTGTTTTAAAACCTGCAAGTTTAACGCCAATCTCTGCTTTAAAAATTGCCGAAGTTTTAGCGGAAACTGATCTACCTAAAGGCGCATTTTCAGTATTGCCTTGTCAGCGTGAACATGCTGATATTTTAGTGACCGATGACCGTTTTAAGTTGCTCAGCTTTACGGGTTCTGACCAAGTAGGTTGGGACATGAAAGCTCGCGCAGGTCGTAAAAAAGTGACTCTAGAGCTAGGTGGCAATGCAGCGGTACTCATTGAACCTGATACTGAAGTAACTGATGCTTTGATTGATCGTATTATTGGTGGGGCATACGGACATGCAGGTCAGGTATGTATTAGCATACAACGTATTTTAGTGCATGCCGATATTTACAGCGATGTGAAGAAAAAATTAGTCGCTAAATTAAAAAAAATTAAAGTCGCTGATCCATCTTTAGATACAACGCTTGTCGGGCCAATGATTAAAGAAGCTGAAGCTTTACGTCTGAAAAAATGGGTCGATAAAGCCGAGAAAAAAGGCGCAAAAATTCTCAATGGTGGTGTGTTGAGCAAGAACTTATTTGAACCGACATTACTTGAAAATGTTGATGAAACTTCAGAAATTTATAAAGATGAAGCTTTTGGACCTGTTGCTATTTTAGAAAAGTATAAAGATTTTGAAGCAGGAATTTCCACCATCAATAAGAGTCGTTTTGGCTTACAAGCGGGTGTGTATACGCAGAATCTTAATAAGATGCTGTATGCATGGGATCATTTGCATGTTGGCGGTGTAATTATTAATGATATTCCAACATTCCGTGTCGACAATATGCCGTATGGTGGTGTGAAAGATTCAGGTTTAGGACGTGAAGGCATTCAGTCTGCGATCCGTGATATGCAAGAAGAGCGTTTATTGGTGATTAAACAATAAAATGAATTTTAAGGAGCTTCGGCTCCTTCTTTTAGTTTTGAATTATAGATTTTGAGGAGATATAACGATGATTAAAGTCTCTATTGTACGATTAACATTTTCACTTTTTCTATTGCTACTGAGCCTACAACTTTGGGCTTTTCAGTCGACACAATTGGTGAAAGATGCACGTTCTCAAATTGGACAAACCTTGTATTATGATCCTGCTTATTCAGCTTTGAAGTATCCAATGGGTGATGTGCCATTGATTAAAGGTGTCTGTACCGATGTTGTGGTACGTGCTTTGCGTCATCAAAATATTGATTTACAACAGCGCATTCATGAAGATATGAAAGAAAATTTTAAAAATTATCCCCAAAAATGGGGGCTGAAAAGTCCCGATAAAAATATCGATCATCGACGTGTGCCGAATATTCAGACCTATTTTCAACGTCAAGGTTATGTAGTGAAAGATCAGAATTTCAAAGCTGGAGATATTGTCACTTGGGATTTAGGTAAAGGTTTAGTACACATTGGTATTGTTTCAAATCAAACCACTTTATTTTCTAAAACACCTTTGATTATTCACAATATTGGTCGAGGAACTCAGGAGAATGATATTTTGCATGAGTATAAGATTACAGGTCATTATCGCCTTCCGACTCAACTTAAATAGATTAGCTAAAAGTTGAATATAGTCTGGCTTTAAAGCATGAGTAAAAAAAATAGCCTAAAAAAACGACCAATAGCAGTTGAATGCTTAAATTATTCAGTAGAAAACGGTACAAATTACAGAAAAACTTAAGAAAAACAGGTATTGTTGCATCATTAAACAGTGATTTTTGCTGGCGTTCTTTAACCAAGAATGCTAGTAGGATGACTGGTTTGCAATGATAACAAAGTGCTCAAAAGGCGCTGTTGAATTCAAACAACAAAATTTAAATTCTCGGTACTTTTTTATCCGCAATATGACCAATAACAAGCGGAAAAGAAGGCATCTACAAAAAAATTAGGTGTTTTATGACAGATTCTCGTGAGAACTGGACATCACGATCAGGCTTTATCATTGCAGCGGTTGGATCTGCTGTAGGGCTAGGTAATATTTGGCGTTTTCCTTATGTTGCGTATGAAAATGGTGGTGGTGCATTTTTAATTCCATATTTGATTGCATTAATTACTGCGGGTTTACCGCTGTTATTTTTAGATTATGCGACAGGACATAAAAATAATACTTCTCCTCCAAAAGCGTACCGTGCATTATTTAAAGGTGGTGAAACGTTAGGTTGGTGGCAAGTATGTGTGTGTATCGTGATTGGTTTGTACTATGCGAGTGTACTGACTTGGGCAGGAAGTTATGTTTACTTCTCTGTGGGACAAATGTGGGGAAGTGATCCTGAAAGTTTCTTCTTCAATACTTATTTGCTAACGTCAAAAGCATCAACCTTTGATTTTCAATTTGTCAGTCATTTATTTTGGCCGATCACAGGAATTTGGGTACTTACACTGATCATTTTATTTGGTGGTGTGAAAAAAGGGGTTGAACTTTCCAATAAAATTTTTATGCCTTTACTCTTCATTTTGTTTACGATTCTTGTGATTCAAGCATTACGTTTACCGGGTGCAGCTCAAGGCTTAAATGCATTTTTTACCCCGAACTGGTCTGCGATGATGGACTATAAAGTTTGGCTTGCGGCTTATGGTCATACCTTCTTCTCGTTGTCTGTGGGTTTCGGCATCATGGTGACTTATGCCTCTTATTTAAAGCCAAAAACTAATTTGACAGGTTCGGGTCTGATTGTTGGTTTTGCCAATGCATCGACTGAAATTTTGGCAGGTATTGGTATTTTTGCGGCATTGGGCTTTATGGCTTTTGCAGCAGGAAAACCTGTTGATCAAGTGGTGAGTGGTGGTATTGGTCTTGCATTTATTGCATTTCCTAAAATCATTTCAAGCCTAGGTTCAGGTGCAGATTTATTTGGCTTATTATTCTTTACTTCGCTTTTCGTTGCGGGTATTTCTTCAATGGTTTCGATCCTTGAAGTGCCAATTGCAGCAATGCAAGATAAGTTAAAGTGGAGTCGTAAAAAAGCGGTAGCCATTATTGGTGGTGGTAGTGCGCTTGTTTCAATCACTTTATTTTCAAGTGTTAATGCGATTAAACTTGTTGATATTATTGACCATTTCATCAATAACATCGGCATTATCGGTGGTGCTTTATTGTCAATTATTACTGTAACTTGGTTCAAGCGTTCAGCATTGATTGAGCTTCGTGATCACGTGAACCGTATTTCTACTGTTCAATTGGGTAAAGGTTGGGATTTCACACTGACGGTTATCACATCACTAATTTTACTTGTGACATTGTGTATGACAATCTTTAGCTTAGTGACCAAAGGCTATGATACTTATAGCTCAAGTATGTTGATGATTTTTGGTTGGGGCTGTGTGGCATTCTGTGCGGTTGTTGCACTTGTACTTAGCCAAGTTAAAGATCGATAAGGAGCTGAACAATGAATACTTCTGCAATCATTATGATGATTATTTCAATGGTTTTTCTTTGGGGTGGTTTGATTCTTTCGATCTTACACTTGATGAAAAACCCTGAAGAGCTGGATGACGTTCTTGAAGATATAAAAGATCAACATACCCTTTAATTTTGTATTTCAAATACAAGTTTAGGCGTTAAAAAAAGCAGGCTTTTAAAGCCTGCTTTTTTGTGTCAGTTTTAAATCCTCCCCCCCTTGCGAAGCAATGCTTCTTACCTTTTTCAAAGGAGGGAGCTTTCATCAACGAAAACTTATTGATATTGATGATTTTCCTTCTTTTTAAAGATGAGCAACGAAGTTGCGCAAGAGGGAGATTTTTAAGATTTTATGCAATCTTTTCAATACGGCAATAATAGAAACCATCACCATGACCGACTTGTGGTAAAAGCTGACGACCGTGAATTTGTTCAATGCCCCAATCCGCTTCAATTTTTACTTCTTGCGCATTGGCATGATGAGCAAAGAACTCAATCATTTGCTGTTCATTTTCAGCTTTTAAAATAGAACAAGTAATGTAAAGTAAAGTACCACCAACTTTCAGTTGCGACCACATATTTTCCAAAATTTGCTTTTGTAAAATCACAGTTTTTGCAATGTCAGTAGACTGACGCAATAAACGAATGTCAGGATGGCGACGAATCACACCCACTGCAGAACACGGTGCATCAAGTACGATACAATCTGCAAGCTCAGGTGCTGACCATTTCGCAGCATCTGCAGTAATAACGTCAACGTGTTTACCATCAAGCAATAAACGATCTAGATTTTCAACTACACGCTTTAAGCGCTTTTCATCTTGATCAAGTGCAATCAATTTTTTCACATCAAAAGTTTCTAAGATATGTGCAGTTTTTCCGCCAGGTGCAGCACAGGCATCAATCACAAACTTACCATCTAAATTTGGCAATAATGTTGCACAAAGCTGAGCGTGTTCATCTTGTACTGAAAAACCACCTGCTTCAAAACCAGGTAAACTTGGAATATGCAGGCTTTCATCCATCACAATACCGACTTTAGAAAGTTCACAACGATGCGCATCGATGCCTTCATCTTCCAAAATATCAAGGTATTCTTCACGGCTAACTTGGCGAGTATTGACACGTAAAGTCAGTGGTGCAGTTTGTTTTAATTCATAGCTGAGTTCAGCCAAACGTTCTTCGCCCCAATCTTTTTTCAGGCGTTTAGCAAGCCAACTTGGTAGGTTTGATGCCTGCTCAAGTACATCATAAAATTGTTCAGACTCGCGTGTAGCACGACGTAATATTGCATTTACCACACCGCTTAAACTTTCCATTCCCAATTGTTTGGTAGCTTCAACAGTTTCTGAAATTGCAGCATGAGCAGCGACACGTGTGCAAAGTAATTGGTATAAACCCAAATATAAACACGTTTCAACAAGTTCATTTTCAAGTGGTTTTGCAAGCAATGGTAATGTCACTTGTTTTAGCGCATGCCATTGACGCAAGCAACCGTAAACCAACTCATGATAGAGCGCACGGTCTTTGTCTGACACGATATTGATATGCTGATTTAAAACTGAAGAAAGCGATTGACCATTTTGGACAGCCAATAACGTTTTCACAACCTGAGCACGTAAGTTTAAGTTTTTACCTGAGGCGTGGGGAGATTGCTTCATTATAAAATGTGTCCAACAGTAAGTTTTTGAGTTTGATTAATTTGTACAGCGTTTAGGGCTTTGCCACCCGGCCATTGTAAATTGGTAATGCAAATACAGCGTTGATCGCCACATGCGACATGCACGCCATGTTTATCGAGAAGTAAAATTTCGCCTGCTTGAGCTTGCCCTGCATTGACATCTGACAATGATGAATTCCAAATACGTAAGTTGTTATTTTCATCGAGCGGTGTAAATGCGACAGGCCATGGATTAAAAGCACGAATATTACGGTCAATAGCAACTGCGGATTGTGACCAATCAATTTGCGCTTCAGCTTTTGTTAATTTATGTGCATAAACTGTCAGTGCTTCATCTTGCACTTCACGATTATCCAAAGCAGTTTTGAGCGTATCTTCAGATTGTAAAACAGTACAGATGGCTGTCGCACCTTGTAGCGCAAGTTTGTCATGTAGGCTTGCCGATGTGTCATCTGCGGTAATTGGGCAAATGGTTTTGAGCATCATATCACCTGTGTCTAAACCTGCCGCCATTTTCATAATGGTCACACCTGTTTCTGCATCACCTGTGGCAATTGCACGTTGGATAGGTGCAGCACCTCGCCAACGAGGTAATAGTGAACCGTGAATATTGAGGCAACCATATTTGGGTGTGTCTAAAACCACTTGCGGCAAAATAAGTCCATAAGCAGCAACGACCATGACATCGGCATTTAAAGCCTTGAGTTCTGCTTGTGCGGCTAAACCTTCTTCTGTTGAAGATTTAAAATGTAAAGGTTGATAAACAGGAAGATCATGTTCGAGTGCCAATTGCTTTACGGCAGAGGCCGTTAGTTTTTGCCCACGACCAGCTTTGCGGTCAGGTTGCGTATAGACAGCAACAATTTCATTGTTGGTATTTAACAATGCCGCCAATGCACTTGCAGCAAATTCAGGCGTACCTGCAAAAATAATTCTCAAAGCTCTGGCTCGATATAAAAGATCTGGTGTTGATTATAGCAAAGCTATTTTTATGAAATACTAATAAATGATCACGAACATAATTTAGAAAAAAAACAAAGTTAAATTATGTAAACTAATCAATTATAAAATGTAGTAAAAATAAGAATAAAAATGCCAAAAAAAGTCACAAATAGTCAATAAAGGTAATTTATTTCAAGTTATTTTGAATTTAAATTTAATAATAATTGGTATTTTTTAATATTTTGAATCAAATATATATATTAATAAACATAATGAATTTAATGGAAAATGAACATAGTGGATGCTAGTGACGTTTTTGAAATAAAAAAGCCAATTATTTCACATAAAATTGATTGCTTTTTTTGTGAACAGATTGTTAAATAAGGGAAACGGTTTGTATGAATTATGTGCAAAAGTAAGGGGTATAAAAATCTACGCACACAAAAAACACAAGACTACAGGTAATAACAATCTGTAGTTTGAAAAGGAATAAGCAAAAAAAGATCAAGTTACAGAACAATTCTGTAGCGAAAACTAATGAGTGTTTGCAGACCAAAAAATATTCTGCAACCACGAACCAATAGGAATACATAATGAACAAGATTTATAAAGTCATCTGGAATGCTACTTTGGGGACGTGGGTTGCAGTGTCTGAACTCGCTAAAGGTAAAACAAAATCTTCTAAAGTCACGGTAATTATTGGTGCTACAACTGTTGCTTTGATGGTAACTTTTAGTCCAAATGCGATGGCAGCTTATACTGCTGGCGGGGGAGTCGATAATAGTCGTTCTACTACAGGCTTAGCTATAGGGAATGGTAGTAATGGTTCAGCTACTGTTGGAACAAATGGTGCAGAGGCGATTGCAATAGGTGCGACTACACGAGCTAATGGTTCTCAGTCGACAGTGATTGGTAATGATATTACGGGTAATGGAGATCAATCTGTAATTATCGGTTCTAATTTTAATAGTAATATGACGATTTCTACAGGGAAAGGTGGGGTAGCTGTTGGTAGTGGTTTAACGACTACCTTAAAAAGTCCTATGGCTAATGGTATAGGCTCTGTAGCAATTGGTTCAAGTGGTGATACTTCTGCAAATAGTAATTCTTTAAATGGCGCTGTAGCATCAGGTAATCATGCTTTGGCTTTAATGGCAGGTTCAACTGCTAGTGCAAACGATACAATTGCAATAGGAACAAATGCTGGTGCTATTTCTGATAAGAGCATTGCACTTGGTGCAAATGCTGATGCTGGTCGATCAGGAGGAGTAGCAGATGTTAATGCAATAGCGATTGGACAAAATACCAAAGCATATGCATATAGTATTGCATTAGGTACTGGTGCAAATGCTGATAATGCTGGATATTTACGCACAGACGGTGGTATTGCAATTGGTAATGATGCAACAGCTGGTAATATTAAAAGCGGTATAGCAGTTGGTAATAGTGCAAATGCAAGTTTAGATAATTCAGTTGCATTAGGGAATAATTCCAAAACAATCGCGATGTCAAAAGCAGCATACCTTACAAATCAGGCTACTACAGCTGCTGTAGGTGTAGTTTCCGTAGGTTCTGATACACAAAAACGTCGTATTCAAAATTTAGCGGATGGTGCTGAAGACACAGATGCTGTAACAGTTGCCCAGTTAAAAGCAACGAATCTTAAATATGAGGGTGATGTTAGTACAACAAACTCAGTAACGACTGGAAATAATTTCGCTAGAAAAATTGGGGAAACCTCAAAAATTGTAGGTGGTGTAACAGATACAACAAAACTCGCTGATAATAATATTGGTGTTGTTTCTAATGGGACGGACACACTTACAGTTAAGTTAGCTAAAAATATTACTATTGATAGTGTTACCACAGGGAATAGCAAACTTGATAATTCAGGCTTGGTTGTAAAAGATGCAACAGGCGGATTGAGTGTTACCAAAGATGGTATGCAATTCGTTAATGCGGATGGTACGACACAGACGCCAAATACAGCGAGTATTAGCAAGACTGGTGGTGTAAATGCTGGTAATAAAGTAATTACCAATGTAGCAAGTGGTGGTACGACAGCATCGAATGCGGCGAATATTGGTGATGTCCAAGCAGCGGCAGCGGCAGCAAAAACAATCGTTGCCCAAGGGAAAAATACCACTGTTAGTAAAACAACAGATGCAACAACGAAAAACGATACTTATACAGTCAATGCAGATTCAGCTAGCGTATCGACTTCAAGTGCCTTATCGGTGGTGAAGGGTACAAAAGATGCTAATGGCAATATTGACTATGCTTTAGACCTATCGGCGGCAACAAAAACCGACATTAAAGCGGGTACAGATGCTAAAACTGCGGTAGATAGCAAAGGATTAACATTCACTGGTGATAGTGGAACGACAGGGATTAAAAAGCTTGGAGATGCTGTAGCGGTTACGGGTGATCCGAATATCACGACAACAGCAACAGCAACAGGCGTACAAGTTAAACTTAATCCGAATTTGAATGTGACTAGTGTTACCACAGGCGCATCAAAACTAGATAACACAGGTTTAACGATTACAAATGCTGATCCGACGAAGACAGTAAGCGTAACGAATGCAGGCATTAATGCAGGCAACAATGCGATTACCAATGTAGCAAGTGGTGGTACGACAGCATCGAATGCGGCGAATATTGGTGATGTCCAAGCAGCGGCAGCGGCAGCAAAAACAATCGTTGCCCAAGGGAAAAATACCACTGTTAGCAAAACAACAGATGCAACAACGAAAAACGATACTTATACAGTCAATGCAGATTCAGCTAGCGTATCGACTTCAAGTGCCTTATCGGTGGTGAAGGGTACAAAAGATGCTAATGGCAATGTTGACTATGCTTTAGACCTATCGGCGGCAACAAAAACCGACATTAAAGCGGGTACAGATGCTAAAACTGCGGTAGATAGCAAAGGATTAACATTCACTGGTGATAGTGGAACGACAGGGATTAAAAAGCTTGGAGATGCTGTAGCGGTTACGGGTGATCCGAATATCACGACAACAGCAACAGCGACAGGCGTACAAGTTAAACTTAATCCGAATTTGAATGTGACTAGTGTTACAACAGGCGCATCAAAACTAGATACCACAGGTTTAACGATTACAAATGCTGATCCGACGAAGACAGTAAGCGTAACGAATGCAGGCATTAATGCAGGCAACAATGCGATTACTAATGTAGCAAGTGGTGGTACGACAGCATCGAATGCAGCGAATATTGGTGATGTCCAAGCAGCGGCAGCGGCAGCAAAAACAATAGTTGCCCAAGGGAAAAATACCACTGTTAGCAAAACAACAGATGCAACAACGAAAAACGATACTTATACAGTCAACGCAGATTCAGCTAGCGTATCGACTTCAAGTGCCTTATCTGTGGTGAAGGGTACAAAAGATGCTAATGGCAATGTTGACTATGCTTTAGACCTATCGGCGGCAACAAAAACCGACATTAAAGCGGGTACAGATGCTAAAACTGCGGTAGATAGCAAAGGATTAACATTCACTGGTGATAGTGGAACGACAGGGATTAAAAAGCTTGGAGATGCTGTAGCAGTTACGGGTGATCCGAATATCACGACAACAGCAACAGCAACAGGCGTACAAGTTAAACTTAATCCGAATTTGAATGTGACTAGTGTTACCACAGGTTCATCAAAACTAGATACCACAGGTTTAACGATTACAAATGCTGATCCGACGAAGACAGTAAGCGTAACGAATGCAGGCATTAATGCAGGCAACAATGCGATTACCAATGT
>NZ_JBJZOR010000042.1:0-13574 GCF_046269225.1 Acinetobacter sp. TY2 | reverse complement strand
AAATGGCCGAAGACTTTTATAAGTTGGCTGCCTAGAATCTCCCAAGGGAAAGTCTCCTGATAATTCAGCGTATATCAGTAACATGAGTGATGTGTTGTGTTGATACCTTAATTGCATCGATTTCCCGTTTTAACTTTTTCTGATGTTCAATTTCTTCTTTTTGCTACTTCTTAACTAGAGCCTCCAATTTTTTTCTTTCAAGTTCTTCTACTTTTGATAAGTTCTGATTTTCTTTAAGCGGCTTGGTATGAATTGCTGTTTTCTTTTTTTTGAAGCTCGGCAACCTTGATTTGATATCTAGAAAGTTCCTGCTCTTTACGGCTAATTTCAGAATTAACTGTTTATTTGAATTCTATTGAAGATAATAAACTAGTTTAGCTAAAGGGAAACATCAAGAAAGGCCATCCTAAATTTTTTACAATGGACTGAATAAGGCTTATTTAAAACTGACTAAAGAAAAAGGGGTGTTGGGAACTTAAAGTAAAGGTGGTACTTAAACTGGTTACTAAATATCGAGTAGTCTCGATAATAAATATATAAAATAATAACTTACAATTTAATATGATGCGTATCATACGCATCATATATAAAGCGTTCTATTTTGATATAATTGATCCAATCAACCCATTATTAGGTTTAATTTAAATTCCATGAGTCTTACTGAAATTAAAGTTCGCCAAGCTCATTGTAAGGAAAAAACCAGTTTTTTATCCGATGAAGATGGGCTTAGCCTGAAGATTGAGCCGAGTGGAAGAAAATCTTGGTGCTATCGCTATACAGATCCACAAACTAAAAAACGTCGACGCATTCAGTTAGGTCTTTATCCTGATTTATCGCTGAAAAAGGCACGACAAGTCAGAGATGACTTTAAAGACAATGATTTCTGTTTTGAACATGATACTGCCTCTAATGTCATCACCTTTGGTAAGGTTGGGGAGGAGTGGTTACAGTTCAAACTGAAAAATGCCTTCAACGATCTACCCCGCTGTGGTGTACTACAGTTAGCAGAAAGATGCTTACAGCAAGATATTTATCCAGACCTTCAGGATCTACCTTTTCAAAACATCAAGCGTTATGACCTGGTTTCAGTAATCAAAAAAATAGAGGGACGCCAAGTAAAAGAACCTGTCAAGAAAGCTTGTAGTTATTTGAACCAAATTTATGACTACGCTGTAGCGATGGGTTATTGTGAATTCAACATCGCGCATGGTTTAAATAAAATCGCCATTAACAGTAAAATCAAGAAAAATTATCCGTATTTGAAAGCGGAGGATATATCTGATTTTAAGTATAAATTACAAAAATTGGATGCCCATCCGATTATTAAAAAAGCACTGATGTTTAAATTATATACTGGAGTGCGAGGAGCTGAATTGTTATTGTCTGAGCCTCATCATTTTGATTTAAATGAAAAAATATGGAAAATACCTGCCTTGCATATTAAACAGTTTCGACGAAAAGTCATATTAGGCCATGAGATTCCAGATTTTTTAGTTCCACTTTCAAATCAGGCTTTAGAGATTTTAAAAGACGTCATGCAGTGGTCATACGGTGAAAAATACCTTTTTGCTAGCCCACGCAAATACAATCAACCGATTCATTTTAATACTCTAAATATGGCCATACGTAAGATGGGGTATGGCAAACATCAATTATCTTCTCATGGATTACGTTCTACTTTTAGTACCATTTTGAATGACTCAGGTTTGTTCCAAGATAATTGGATTGAGGCACAACTTTCACATATTGATAAGAACCGTACCCGTGCCAGCTATAATCACGCTGACTATTTAGCTCAACGGACTGAAATGATGCAGTGGTGGGGTGATTATTTAAGTACTACTAAATGAAAATCGTACTTTTATACATAAACTTAAAACATTATGGGGTGTCAAATGGATAGTAAACAATATACTTACCGTGTTACATGGTCAGCAGAAGATAATGAGTATGTTGGGTTGTGTGCTGAGTTTCCATCATTGTCTTGGCTTGATGCGGATCAGTCTAAAGCATTCTCAGGAATAGAGGAGCTCGTTGCTGATGTTGTCGCTGATATGATTAGCAATAATGAAAAAGTTCCTACACCACTCTCCGGAAAAATATAGTGGTCAGTTTATTGTCATTATTCTCAGTGGTTTAACAAAAACTAGCCCTCGAAGCCGCAGAACGTAGTGTGAACATGAATCGTTTAGTATCAGTAAAAAGAGCTATGTAATTTTAGTCTGTACTAATGTCTAGTAGGAGTGAGTGATAGAGCAGGAACAAGAACTTATGCTTCATATATTCTGTAAATCGTATGAATTAATAGGTATTTTTAAAGAAAGTTTCTTTGATTTAGTGCTTTTTATTTAAAAAATTAATTTTTAAATACAACTTAGGCTAATTGATAAACACTATCTGGAAAGATTAAAAGAAAATATTTTTTAATTTCTGCTAATTCATTTAAGGCAGGTTCCCTTTCAAGCAGTTGAAATGTCCAAATAAGTACAGCCTGATGATTAGACCTCTTGCGAAAGTAAAAACTGCCTCAATATAGATTTCATGAAATATCAGAAATTAAATCGTTTTTCAGATTCTGAATTCCAGCGCTTGGTTGGTGTACCTCGAGCAGTTTTTAGTGAAATGGTCGAAGTTTTAAAAGAAGCAGAATCACTTAAAAAGAAATTAGGGCGTCCTCATACTTTAGCTATAGAGGATCAATTATTATTAACACTCAATTACTTACGGAGCTACAACACCCAATTGGAATTGGCGGCAAATTACCATATCGCTGAAAGTAATGTGAATCGAACTATTAAAAAGGTTGAAGTGATGTGGTTCTAGGATTTTAGACCACGCCTATAAGTGATAATCTACTCCCCAATAAGCATGGGAAATGCTTGTTTTTGGAGTCAACCATGACACGAAGAAAACGTCGTAATCATTCAGCAGAGTTTAAAGTTAAAGTTGCTCTCGCAGCAATTAAAGGCGACCACACACTCGCTGAACTTTCTACTCAATTCGACTTACATCAAAACCAAATAATTGATTGGAAAAATCAACTGCTTGAGCAATCAATCAATATTTTTTCACGACCAACAGCACAACAAGAACCTGAGATTGACCTCAAAGCTCTACATGCCAAGATAGGACATCAGGCATTGCAAATTGATTTTTTAGAAGGTGCGCTCAGAAAAATAGGGCAGCTGAGCGGCAAAAAATGATCGATAAGACCCATCAACTTTCGGTACGACAACAATCGCAATTGATTCAAATCAATCGCAGTACGTTGTATTACAAGCCCAAAGAGATTTCATCAACTGATTTGAGTTGGATGCGTCTAATCGATGAAATTCATCTCGACTACCCTGATGGGGACATATCGTTGTGTCATCACCAACCTTGCAATGAACAGCTTGTATGACATGCTGCCTGAAAGGACTCAAGACACCTTGATGCCATACTTTGCCAAAATGCCTGATGCAGATAAGGTAGAATGGATTTGCAGTGATATGTGGCGACCATTTAAAAAATCGTTTCGTCTACATCTACCTAATGCTAAATTGGTCATTGATAAATTTCATGTGGTTAGAATGGCAAGCGTAGCGTTAGACACTGAGCGAAAAAATTTACAGAGTGGAATGAATCGCTATGCTCGATTGAATATGAAAAAGCATTTACGATGGATACTGCTTAGACGACCAAACTCATTGACCGAAGAACAATTAGAAGTCTTGGCTCAACTTGAAAAAATTCATCCTGAGTTTAAAGAAGCTTATGATCTCAAAGAGCAGTTTTATAATATTTATGAAGCAACGACTAAAGACGATGCAATACAGAGATTTAACAATTGGGAAAGTGATATTCCCAAGCATTTAAAGTCTTTCCGTGATGTTGCTAAAACAGTCAATAATAACTTTGAAGATATATTTACTTATTGGGATGCACCCGTCAGGATTACTAATGCTTATACTGAGGGACATAATGGTATTACAAGAGTAGCGAACCGAATGGGGCGTGGCTATACTTTTGAAGTACTTCGAGCAAAAATGTTGTATAACAAAGTAGCCCGATCTATTACGACCTTAACTACTCCATCATATTCACCGAAACAAACCAAAGGTGATGAAGGTTTAGGTACATTTCCAACCAAACAGGATAAAATTAAGTTGGAATATGGTGCTTATATTCCAACCTTGGTTGAGTTATATGGTGATGATGAAGATTTGGATGAAGAATTAATTTCAACCATGTAATGCAAATAGCCTAAAAATAATTGATTTCAATCTGAATCAATTCAGATTGAAATCGTGCATGATTAATTTTGCTCTAAAAAAATAATGATTAAAATTTATAAAGTAAAGTAGATGAATGTATTTTCACGACATTGTAGGGATATTTATTAACTGGCCCTTTAACGGAGATGAAATTTTGTGACTGAGTATATTCTTGAATTGATTTAAGCAAACTCATTGCTTCTCGAGATAAGGGGGATATGGTTTTCTTTTTCCGCCTTCATCTGCTCTTTAGAAATAACCGAGATATTATGCTTAGGTGGAAATTACCCTTTAGATCCTGAAAAAATTGGATTTCCAAACTTAATTAGATCTTAAGAACTTAAATTTATCCTGAGAGAAAATATTTTTGAGGGTAGATCAGTGAGTCAACAAGTGAGTGTATTACGAAATAATAAAATATTTCTCAGTATTTGCACATTGGTCTTGGTAATTTTAGGAGTTTGGTGGGCGAGCAGTTCACTATTTAATAAAAATAAAGCGGAAAAATCAAAGCCACAAAATGTAACCGCCAATGAAACAGAAACCATAGATGTCTCTGGTAATCAGATTTTAATTTCGCCCACACAGATTCAACAGGCAGGTATTCAATTACAAACTTTAGGACAAGCGACAAGTGATGTACAACTTGCACTGACTTTGCAGGGGCAAGCGCAGTGGTCACCTCAAAGTAAAGTGGTCTTAACCAGCCCGATAGCGGGGATAGTTCAACAGGTACTGGTGCAACCTTTAGCCGAAGTGGGTCTCCATAATCCTGTACTGGCCATTCATAGCCCTGATTTAATTCAGATTCAAAATGAAATTTTACAAATTCGTGCACAACTGCAATTGGCCAGCCAAAATTTGGCACGTGAACGCAGTTTATATGCTGAAGGGATTATTGCTGAAAAACGTGTACAGGAAGCCCAGAATGTAGTGCAACGACTGAATATTGATTTGAGTGCCAAGCAACGCATGTTGCAGTTTATGGGAGGAAGTAGCAGTCAGGGACTGAATTCCGTAGTGTATGTTAAAAGTCCCGCCAAAGGCAGTGTAGAAAGTTTACAGGTATCTGCAGGTCAATATGTAGAAACCGGCGCAGTACTGGGTCAGTTGGTGAATAGTGATCTACCTTTGCAATTAATGTTGCAAGCCCCTTTAGCGGATAGCAAATATATCCAGATTGGCGATCTGGTTAAAGTTGAGGGGTGTGAAATTACTGGGCAGGTACAAAAAATTGCACCAGCACTTTCAGACAATACGCAATCTCAAAATGTTTTAGTTCAGATGAATGCCAAGGATAACTGTTTAAAAGTACAACAGTTTATTAAAGCGAATATTCAAAGCCATAACCCGACAACAGAAACTGCATGGGTAATACCAAGTACTGCCTTGACTTTAAAAGATAACAAGCACTTCATTTTTATCAAAAATCAAAATGGTTTCTTTGCAATGCCGGTGGAATTGGTGGGTGCGAACCAGCAGCAAAGTCATGTGATTGGAAACACATTAAAACCTGGAATTCAAGTTGCTGTGAATGGTGTCGAACGTCTAAAAGCCGTTTGGTCAGGTTTCGGTGCAGAGCAGGCACCACCTGCCAGTAGTAGCACTGCGATGAAATGAGGTTAGGCACATGTTAAAACGTATTATTGCATTTTCACTGAGTCAACGAATCCTAATGCTGTTATTGGGTGTGGCAATCAGTGTTGCAGGTTATTTGGCATTTACAAAATTGCCGATTGATGCCTTTCCCGATGTATCAAGTACACAGGTTCAAATTGTGATGAAATCTCCTGGCATGACGCCAGAAGAGGTGGAAAGCCGTATTGTGGTACCGATAGAACAGGAAATGTTGGGAATTCCTCATCAGACTGTATTACGTTCACAATCTAAATATGCCATTGCAATCATTACCCTGGATTTTGCAGAAGGGACAGATCCTTATTGGGCCCGACAACAGGTCAATGAGCGTTTGACTGGAGTCATGTCAGCTTTGCCTGGCAATGCCTCTGGTGGGATTGCGCCTATGACGACGCCATTAGGTGAATCTTTTATGTTCACTTTACATGGCCCTATGAGTGATATGGAAAAACGAACCTTGCTCGATCGGGTCGTCCGTCCACAGCTCAGAAAAATTGAAGGGGTAGCGGATGTCAATGTCCTGGGTGGTTTGGCACGTACTTTTGAAGTGACACCCAACCTGGATGCTCTGGCATCAAGAGGTCTATCTCTTGATCAGTTAAAACAAGCAATTGAATTAAATAATGCAAGTGACGGTGCCGGTCGTCTGAATGAAAATGGAGAATCATTACTGATTCGTAGCGATAGTCGTGTCACCAATTTACAAGAGCTGGGTGAGATTATTGTTTCCAATCATCAAGGGACACTGGTGCAAGTGAAGGACATTGCCGATGTCCATACCGGTGCCCTTACCCGTTACGGGGCAGTGACCGAAAATGGTCAGGGTGAAGCTGTTCAAGGGATTGTCCTTACTTTAAAAGGCGCCAATGCACGTCAGGTTGTGCAAAGTGTGCGTGAACATTTGCAGGACATTGAGAAAAACTTACCCCCGGGCGTTACGATCAAGCCTTTTTATGACCGTGGTGAACTGGTGAATCGTGCCATTCATACCGTGAGTAAAACCTTGATCGAGGCGATTGTACTGGTCCTGATTTTATTGCTGTTGTTTTTAGGCAATTTAAGAGCCGCTTTGGTTGTTGCCGCGATTTTACCTTTATCTGCGTTGAGTACCTTCTTAATGATGCGTCAGTTTGGATTAAGTGCCAACCTGATGTCATTGGGTGGCTTAACCATTGCTATTGGTTTGCTGGTCGATGCGGCTGTTGTGGTGGTGGAAAATATCGAAATGCAACTGGCAGATGCACACGAGTCCAAACACCGTTTGTTTTTACCGTCGCTGAACGTCATTTATCGCGCGGTTTGTGAGGTGGCGGTGCCGGTGACCGCAGGAATGATCATTATTATGCTGGTCTTCATTCCGTTGATGACGTTGCAGGGGCTGGAAGGGAAGCTTTTCTCTCCGGTGGCGCTGACCATTGTCTTTGCACTGTCGAGCTCACTGATTTTTTCATTAACAATTATTCCGGTGCTGTGTTCTTATTTCTTGAAATCTCAAGCACATCACACGCCATATATTGTTGCTAAGCTGGAACAGGCATATAGCAAGGTATTAAATGCAAGTTTAGCTCATCCGAAACGTGTTTATGCTTTGGCCGGAGGCGCTTTGGTGGTTGCTGCACTTATTTTCCCACTCATTGGTAAGTCTTTTATGCCAACCATGGATGAAGGTGACACCATATTGCAGCTGGAAAAAATGCCATCGATCAGTCTGCAAAATTCAATTGCACTTGATCTGGACATTCAAAGAAGAATTCTAAAACAAGTTCCAGAAGTGGCCCGCATTGTGGCAAGAACAGGCTCGGATGAACTGGGCCTGGACCCCATGGGCTTAAATGAAACCGATAGCTTTGTCATTTTGAAACCGCAAGATCAGTGGCAGGGACAAAGTAAGGAGCAGATTTTAGCCAAAGTTCGCCATGTATTGACTGACGTTCCTGGAGTCAATCTGACCTTTAGTCAGCCGATTGAAATGCGGACCTCAGAAATGTTATCAGGTGTACGTGGAGATTTAGCAGTCAAAATTTTTGGTACCGATTTAGACCAGCTAAATCAGCTGTCTAAGCAAATTTCTACCGTTCTACAAGGGATCAAAGGCAGTGAAGATGTCATGACGTTGGAAAATTCCGGGGTGCAATATCAGGAATTACGTATTCGTCGTGATATGGCTGTTCGCAATCAGCTAGATAGTCAAAGCATACAGGCACAACTCAAAATGCTCATCGAAGGGCAGCAAATTAGTTCGATTATTGAACAGGGTCGACCGGTTCCGTTGATGATCAAAGGTGATCCGCGTCTGGGGCAATCCAGTTTTGCCCTTGCAAATATGAATTTACCTGTTGAAAACTCAGCGGCTGTACCATTGTCCTCTTTAGCAGAAATGGTCAAGACTGAAGGTGTCGTTAAAATTGACCGGGAAAATGCTTCAAGAATGTCCGTTGTCCGTGCCAATGTGCGTGACCGCGACCTGGTCGGTTTTGTCGAGGAAGCAAAACAGCAGGTTGCCCAGAGAGTTAAATTACCGGCAGGATATTCATTGAAATGGGGTGGCCAGTTTGAAAATCAACAACGTGCAGCAGCGCGTCTGATGCTGGTTGTCCCTGCAGCGTTGACCATGATTTTTTTCCTGCTCTTTACAACTTTAGGTTCTGTTCGTCAGGCAGTACTGGTTTTTGTGAATATTCCCTTTGCTTTAATTGGTGGAGTCGTGGCCTTAGCCATTACCGGTGAATATTTATCGGTGCCTGCTTCGGTCGGATTTATTGCATTAATGGGGATTGCTGTACTGAATGGTTTGGTGATGATCGGTTATTTTAACCAGCTCATTTCACGCGGCATTGCAATTGAAGAGGTGGTTCGTGAGGGAGCTATGCGACGTTTACGTCCAGTGATGATGACTGCAAGTATCGCGGCTTTGGGTTTAATTCCCTTGCTCTTTACCACTGGGCCAGGTGCTGAAATTCAGCGTCCATTAGCGATCGTGGTAATTGGCGGGTTAATTTCCTGCACCTTACTGACGCTGATTTTACTTCCTAACTTGTTTAAACAATTTGGTTTAGTGCGAGATATTCATGTCTGAAATGTGCCAACTCTCTATCAACATCTCCAGTGATATTGCGGAAGAATTAATGAGCCATTTATGGCTCATTCCCGAGATTGTGACAGGATGTACCTGTATCCCGGCACAAGGTTTCGGCAGCCACCAACATTATCGCAACATTCAAGAAAAAATTCGGGGTGCAACTGAGCGTAATTTGATTCTGTTGATTTTACCCCTCGCAACTGTGCCTTTAATTTTAGCCCATATCCAAAAGAAATTTAAATCAAGTGACTGTTTCTATTGGGTATTACCAACCATAGCATCGGGTTATGCTGGTCAAGGAAAGGTGAACGAATGAAACCAGAGATAGCTACTCAACCCCGTTTGCTGGGTAAAGCCTTATGTTTAATAGGCTTGGGCTGTTGTGTGATGATGGCTTCTGTCGTCTCCGCGGAACCCGCTTTGGATCAGGTCTTGCCACCACTCGATGCGATCAAGCAGAGCTTGTCACAGCATCCAACTGTTCGGTCGGCAGTCTCGGATCAGGACTATGCCAATTTTGCAGGACAAGGGCTAAAACTGGGCCATCCCTGGACCGTACGTGCGGGGATGCAGCTTCGTAACACCGATGCCCAGGATGGTCAAACAAAGTCCAATAGTTATGAGCCGAACTTTGGTGTTGAAAAGCAGATTCGTTTGCCTGGCAAATACCGGCTGGATCAGGATTTGGCGCAACGAGGGATGAGTATTGCAGAATTAAAATATGAAGATGCCAAACATGAAGTTGCCAAAACCTTGCTGAATCAGTGGTTTGCCTATATGCGTAGTGCTTTGCAATTGACACGCTTAGAGGAACAGCAGGCAAGAATACAACACTATATGCAAATGACCCAGCAGCGTATCCGTGCTGGAGATGCCCCACGACTGGAACTGATGCTGCTCAGCAATGAATCTCGGCAAATCGAAGAACAATATATGCAGGCTAAAACAGCTTACTACCAAGCACAGCAGCTATTGTCACGTGATTATCAGGGGAAAATTCCAGAACACTGGAGCAGTGATGTCATCAAAATTCGCCCACTCGAATATACACAGACTGAATGGATACAGCAGGTTTTGTCTGCTAACCATGAGCTTGAGTTGGCCAAAACGCAGGCAGCACAGCAAGATGCGTTAGTCAAAAGAGAGAAACTCAATCGGGTAGCTAATCCTACGGTCGGAGTGGGCTATAGTCGTGAGCAGTCAGGCATTGAAAATTTGATGAGTGTGAGCGTTTCAATTCCACTCGCCAGTCGGCAAGTGCGGATAGCTTCTGGTATGGCCATGGCGGAAGCTCAAAAGGCCAATTTTGAGATCGGACGAGTAGAAAACCGTTTGCGTCAGGAAACGCAATACTGGTTCACGCAGATGGAGTCGGCAACTGTACGGAGTGAGCAGGCTCAACAGAATTTGGCACAGTTACAGCAACAACATGGATTGATGCAAAAAGCATATAAGCTCGGTGAATTGAGTTTAAATGAACTGTTACTCCATTCGCAGCAACTGGTTGATGCGCGTGGTCGAATTGATCAAGCCAAAATTGATTATGCAGAAAGCTTGAGTTTGCTATTGCTGAATTCACATCAACTATGGCCTTTACATGAGGATCATCAGGCAGAGTAAAATATAGTAGAGTGCTGATACATCAATGCCCTGTGTGGTCATTATTCGGCTGGTATTCTGTCTTTTTGGGGCCAGAGTATAGCTGATTACTTAATTGAGCAGCACGGTAAAAGCTTGATAAAATAGTATTTTACGAAAATATTTCGGTGCTATGTCTTTCAGAATTCAGCTATAGCTGTCGTTTTCACGGAAATAAAATTTAGGCTTGCAAGAAGTAGAATGAGAGGGGGAGCTCAGACGTGAGAATATTGTTAGTTGAAGACGATGTCTTACTGGCTAAGGCGACAGCACGGGGCTTAGACCAAGCGAATTTTGTTGTTGATATCGCCACCACAGCAGAACAAGCCTATCATTTTTTGGCGAGTTATGATTATCAGTTTATTTTGCTTGATTTAGGTTTGCCAGACAGGAATGGATTGGAAATTTTAAAGTCACTGCGTCGTAAAAAGAATAAAGTAGGCGTTATTATTTTGACTGCTCAGGATGAAATTCAGGAGCGAATTTCCGGTTTAGATGCTGGGGCAGATGATTTTGTAGTTAAACCCTATGATTTGTATGAAGTTATTGCACGGATTCAAGCAGTATTACGCCGTATTTCAGGAGAAGTGAGTGATTTGATTCAGATTGGCAATATTGCGGTTAATAAAGCGACTAAACAGGTACTGAGAGATCACACTGAAGTTGAATTAACCCCGAAAGAGTTTCACTTGCTAGAACTATTTATCCTTAACCGTGGCCGGATCATTTCACGGGAGAGTATAGAAAACTCATTTTATGCCTATGATGCAGATGTGAGCAGTAATGTGATACAGGTTTATATTCATAATTTACGGCGTAAGCTGGGAAAAAATATCGTGCGCACTGTACAAAGCTTTGGATATATTATGGATGAAAATTATTAATGGCCAATTTCATTCGCAGTTATTCACTGACCAGACGTCTATCATTTATTTTAATGGTCATCACCGCCAGTGTCTGGGTGGGTAGTTTAGGTTGTATTTACTGGGGAATGCAGCGTACCGCGAACAATATTTTTGATAAATCACTGGCTGAAACAGCCCATGCTTTACTTTCGACTACTTCAAGTTCACTGGCGGGGCAAATCCCGGATCATACGGTCATCGAGAAAGCTCAAGGGGAGCATTATAATCAGATTATTTTCCAGATCTGGCATCGTAATGGCAAGTTGATTTATCGTTCGGTTGGCGTTGGCACACATCCGTTTGTCCAGCAAGCCAACTTTGGCTGGATTAATATTCACAATCAAACCTATCGCAGTTATTCGGTTTGGGACAGCACCCACACTATACAAGTACAAATTGCACAGGTCTGGACTATCCGTCAGGATATCCAGAGAGATATGCTGTTATTTTTAATAGGGGTTTCAGCATTTTTTTTACCATTATTGTCTTGGCTGATTTTGCAGACCGTACGTAGCAATTTGTCCACTGTATTCAGTATCAGTCAAAATCTGGAAAAGCAGTCGATTGAACATTTAAAACCCATCAACCCTGTCGTGCCCAAAGAAATCGAACCTTTGGTGAAGTCATTAAATACATTATTGAGTGAAGTTGCAGAAAGCATGCAACGTGAAAAACGTTTTACCTCAAATGCAGCCCATGAGTTACGTACACCTTTGGCGGCGATCCGTCTGCATGCACAAGTTTTGCAGAGTGCACGTTCGACTGAGGAGGCACGAGAAGCAGCTGAGGACATCATGATTGGCATTGATAAAACCTCGCGAATGATTACACAGTTACTAACCTTAGCCCGGATTGAACCCAATGCTCATCAAATTCAAGGCTCGGTCGATCTCGTTAATGTGATTCAAAGTACTCTTTCGATGATGGATTTTCAGCTTTGTCAAAAAAAAGTTGACTTACAGTTACAACTGGAGTCAGCTCTAGTTATGGCTCAACCTGAGCAATTGGAAATTATGCTCCGTAATCTTTTAGAGAATGCCATCATCTATCGTAGTTATGAACGCCCGTGTGTCATAAAAATCAGTTGTGGCTGTGTTAAAAATTATAGCTTTGTGCAGATTGAGGATAATGGAATTGGTTTGGATGAAGCACAAATACCTCTGATTTTCCAAAGATTCTATAGGGTGAATCAGAACAGTGTCATTATTGGCAGTGGTCTCGGCTTATCGATTGTTAAGCAAATTGTCGATTTATATCACGGAAAAGTTGAGTTACATCGGACAAATGCTATTGGTGGTCTTATGGTTAGGATTGAATTTAACCAGCAGAACTAAATAATGGCGCTATTTACTGGGCTGAGAAGTAGTTTTCAAAATTGAAGATTGGGGTGCCATAACTACTTATGGCTATATAGCGACAGAGGTAAAAAAGCCTACTGTCCTACACTCATATATTGCAGCATAAGTCTGATAAAAGCAGTAATATAACTTATGCCACTTAAAGTGAGGGTGATATTAGAGTCTGTAACTCATTTTGTGTAAGTCCGATTTTTTATAAATGATCATTTAATCAACCATCGAAATGAATAGTAAATCAATTCATTGCTTAAAGTCATGAGTAGTAATGCCACATAAGATTGGCAATGTCTATTTCTTAGCAGGATTTAATGTTGCGAAGTAAATTACTTCTTTCTTCATAGAATCATCGGAAGAAAAGATTTTTCTTTTCTTGATTGACGGATCACACTATTCAATGACTCATTTGTATAAATTGTATGATGTACTTTAGCAGGATAGCTAATGTCTCCTCTGATACAATGGTTGTCCCTGAAGGTAGTATATGTCAACAAATTCACCAATCTTTACATAATGTAAAAGTCTTTTGGAAGCAGAATAAGGGTTCATCAGATACTTAAAATGGCACTGTTGCAAATAACCACGAATGGTAAGCTGAAGACTGTTTTAGCTAAAGGTGCAGCATATGAATCCTTTCCATGGTCGGCATTTTCAGGGCGAAATCATTCTTTGGGCTGTGCGCTGGTATTGTAAATATGGCATT
>NZ_JBJZOR010000041.1:0-17263 GCF_046269225.1 Acinetobacter sp. TY2 | reverse complement strand
ACTCGTGATGCACAAGCTGCTAAAGACAAAGCCGCTAAAGACGCCCAAGCAAAAGCTACTCGTGATGCACAAGCTGCTAAAGACAAAGCCGCTAAAGACGCTCAAGCAAAAGCTGAACGTGATGCACAAAATGCCAAAGATAAAGCTGCGAAAGAAGCTGCTGAACGAGAATCTTCTGCTGAAAGGGCTGCACAAGAAGCTGCAAAAAACAAAGCTGATGCGAAAAAAGTGGCTGGTAATGCAGTTGCAGCATTTAAACGTAAAGTAGAAAGTAGTTGGAATCCACCAGATAAACCTGGTGAAACAGCAAGTGTATCCGTTATTTTAGACAATAATGGTAATGTTACGAATGTATCAGTCAATGCTTCAGATCCTGCGGTCAAAGCATCTGCTGAAAAAGCAGTTCGTGCGGCTGCGCCCTACCCAATGCCTGATGATCCTGAAGCACGAAAACAAGCACGATCATTTAAAACATTATTACGTGTGAAATGAATATAAAAACTCTCTGCTCAAGTAGGGAGTTTTTATAATTTTCTGCATAATTTGGGGTATAAATAACTGAACATTCATATAAAGAATATTCTTCATTCATTTTCACTTCATAATTACATGCTTTATATAGATTAAAATCATGTCTTCATGCTACAAAGCTTACACTGTTAAAAAACCAATATTTGAGTACACAACAACCCATGAAAATGATGCATAAACATTTTTTAGGATTGGCAATGATTGCAGCTATCGGACCTGCACTCATCAGCACTGCCAATGCTCAGCTTTATTTTGAAATTGCCAAAGCACCTGAACGTGCACCTAAAATTGCAATTATTCCTTTTAGTAATGACCAAGCGATTTATCCTGTCGTTGAACAAGACTTAAACCGCTCAGGACGTTTTACCAGTGCCTCAAAAAATCTACCTGCAACAGCAAGCCTAGACAATGTCAATGCTGAAGCATGGAAAGCGGCAGGTGTACCTTATGTGGTTTTAGGTGATTCAAAACAAAATGCTGATGGTACATTCTCTGTACGCTACCAATTGTATGATGTAGAAAAACAAGCTTTTTTACTCAATGAATTACTTACTGTACCAGCATCACGTATTCGTTCTGCAGCACACATGATCAGTGATGCAATTTATCAAGCACTAACTGGAATTAAAGGTGATTTTAGCGGACGTATTGCGTATGTACTTCGTAATCCTGCAACACCTGAACAGCGTTATACCTTACAAATAGCAGACACAGATGGTGAACAGCCAAAAACAGTGCTGAGTTCTCGTGATCCGATTTTGTCCCCTGCATGGACACCAGACGCTAAAAAAATTGCTTATGTTTCATTTGAAACCAAACGCCCTGCCATTTATGTACAAGATTTAGCCACGGGGACACGTGAAAAATTAGCTGGTTTTAAAGGCTTAAATGGTGCCCCGAGCTTCTCCCCTGATGGAAAATCTATGCTGTTCACAGCATCCATGCATGACAACCCTGAAGTATATCAAATGGATCTCGCCACTCGCCAAGTTAAGCGTATGACTGTCGATAGTGCCATTGATACTGAAGCACGTTATGCACCCGATGGTAAATCTTTCATTTTCACATCTGATCGTGGTGGCTCTGCACAAATTTATCGTTATAACTTTGCTGATGGTTCAACCAAACGATTAACCTTCCATGGTGCATTCAATGCGCGTGGTAGCTTAAGTGCTGATGGTCAATATGTCGCTTTAGTGCATCGCCCATCTGGTAGTAACTATAAAGTTGCGATTCAAGAAATTTCGACTGGGGTAACCAATATTTTAACCCCTACAAGTCTAGATGAGTCGCCAAGTTTCTCACCCAACGGTCAAATGGTGGTGTATGCCACACGTGAAGGTAATCGTGGTCTATTAGCAATCATGTCAACAGATGGTCGCTTCCGTATGAATTTACCAAGTGAACAAGGTGAAGTTCGTGAACCAGCTTGGGCACCTAAATAATGACTAAACCTAACAACGCATTATTTTTTTCTAAATCAACCTTTTTCTAAATCAACGCACTGAAAGTCATCATATTTTCTACTTTTAGTGAACTATTTAAAAATCGTCATGGAGATGAGTATGAATAAATTGAAATACTTGGCATTGCCACTATTAGCAACAAGCCTTGTAATGACGGGTTGTGCAAATCGTAAACCTGCGGCAAATATTGAAGCAGGAAATACCCCAAATGGCTCAACAACCGTAAGCACCGATGGTCTTAGTGAAGATGCAGCATTGAATGCACAGAACTTAAATGGCGCATCTTCAAAAGGTGTTACTGCTGCAAATAAAGCATTTTTAGCGAAACGTGTCGTTCATTTTGACTATGACAGTAGTGACTTGTCGAATGAAGACTATCAAACCTTACAAGCGCATGCTCAATTTCTCATGGCAAATGCCAATTCACGCTTGGCTTTAACGGGTCACACAGATGAACGTGGTACTCGTGAATACAACATGGCTTTGGGCGAACGCCGTGCTAAAGCTGTGCAGAGCTACCTTGTAACCAATGGTGTCAATGCAGGTCAATTGGAAGCGGTAAGCTATGGCAAAGAAATGCCGATCAATGCTGGTCACAATGAAGCAGCATGGAAAGAAAACCGCCGTGTAGAGCTAAACTATGAAGCTGTTCCGCCATTATTGAAATAAAAGAGATAAAAAAAAATGCTCTAAATTTAGAGCATTTTTTTATCTTTAAAATATTTTTTACAGTGATTGCAGTATGATTTTCAATCTTCTATTTTTCAATTTACCAATCACGAGGTGAAATTAACTCCTCTTGATCTGCGTCAACAAAACCATAACTTTGTGCAATAAAATAAATATCTGAACCTATACTTTCTCTTGCCACTGTTTCAATTTCGCTTTCCGCTTCATCAAAAGCATCTTGTAGAACATTGATGTGTTCTGTTGCCACATGTGTAAATATATATATAACGCATCTAAATTTTGTGGTTTTTGTGATTCAATTTGTTGACATAAATCCAATAAAGTTTGTTTCAGTTGATCTACTAAGTGCTTAGGAAAATAAGAATCTTGATATATATCGGCTAAAAAGGAATGCGACAAGATAATTGGATTTTGAATCGACATATTTTTCTCAAAATTTATAACGTTAAATATCTAAATACTGTAAAAATATCCAAGTAAAAAACTTTCAATTTTTATATTGATTAGTTTTCAACTAATTCGTAGATTTTTCTGTAACTTCCTGTTTAGGAAGCACCATCGAATCAATCAAATCATGTTTATTGAACTCTTTAAACTCAGGTTTTGCTTGGTATTCTTTCCATGCATCCTTAACATTTTCCGCACTGATATTTTTTAAATCAATACCTTCACTTGCAGTTGGAGTCGCTTCAAACTTTGCTGTTGTCATTGTAGTACTCCCATAAATGGTTGTTTTAATATTTAACATAGCACGTTAAAAAAGACTTTCAAGTGTAAAATCGCGACAAATAACACAGGATGATTTTTATTTTGTGCCGAACTCATCTAAAATGGTCGGATTCTTTAATTTGTTAGAAATTTATCGCTTTTGGAGCACCTCTGATATGTCATATCGCACATTATCCCAATTCTTAGAACAACAACAAGGGAACCTGACACCAGAACTTGCTGATGTTATTGCAACCATTGCAGATACTTGCAAACGGATTGATCAACTTTTGCAAAAAGGTGCACTTGCGGGTGTATTAGGAAGTGCACAGCATGAAAATGTGCAAGGTGAAGAGCAAAAGAAACTTGATGTAATTTCAAATGATTATTTAATTGATGCATTACAAATCAATAAAAATGTGGGTGGTTTAGCATCTGAAGAGCTTGATGAATTTACCCCTGCGCAAGAAAATGGTAAATACTTGGTTTTATTTGATCCATTAGATGGTTCAAGCAACATTGACATTAACATGTGTGTGGGTACAATTTTCTCAATTCTTCCTGCAAAAAATGCAGTAACACAAGCCGAAGATTTCATGCAAGCGGGAACTCAACAAGTTTCTGCTGGCTATGTTCTTTATGGTCCATCAACCATGATGGCACTTACTGTTGGTGCAGGTACAGTATTCTTTACTTTTGATCCTGAAACTCAAGAATTTTTACTGACTTCTGAAAGCATTCAAGTCGCTGCCGACACTAAAGAATATGCGATTAATGCTTCAAATCAACGTCATTGGGAAGCTCCAGTAAAACGTTATATTGAAGAACTTCAAGCAGGTAAAACGTCTATACGAGAAAAAGATTTTAATATGCGTTGGGTGGCATGTATGGTGGGTGATATTCACCGTATTCTATGCCGTAGCGGTATTTTCTTATATCCATACGATACCAAAGATCCGCAAAAAGCAGGTCGTCTCCGTTTGATGTATGAAGCAAACCCAATGAGTATGCTAATGGAACAAGCAGGTGGCGCATCAAGCACAGGTCGAGTACGTATTTTAGAAATCCAACCAACAGAACTTCATCAACGTGTTCCTGTCGTTATCGGTTCTAAAAATGAAGTTGAGCTTGTGACAAGCTATCACAACTAATTTTCGCTTATTTACTCTCTTGCTTTAAGGGAGTAGTCCATTTCTGGGGTTGTTGCCAATAGCACAACCCCAACTTACTTTTCATGGATACACTCCCATGCCTACTATTTTTCTTGAATCTCGAGATAACCCAAAAATTAAACACTTACGTGCTTTAATTGAACAAAATACCTATCGTAAAAAACAAGGTCAAACTGTTCTTGAAGGTACACATTTGACCCTTGCTTGGCTTGAAAAAGATCGTATAATCAAGTCCATTTTCACGACTGAACATGCACTTTCCCATCCAGATTTTGAAGAAATTTTTTCAAAATATACGGGTATTGTTTTTGTACTGAGTGAATCTTTATACAAAGATTTGAGTACTTTAGGCACATCACTCGCTTGTTTAGCCATTGTCGACTTACCTCATTCAACAGAAGCACTTAACTTCACAGAAGACACACTTATTCTTGAAAACATTCAAGATCCTGGCAATGTTGGCACACTTTTACGTTCCGCTGCGGCAGCGGGTATTGATCAAATTGTGTGTACTAAAGGTTCTGCATCTTTATGGTCGCCTCGTGTACTTCGTGCAGGTATGGGCGCACATTTCTCGTTAAATACATATGAAAATGTTGTTCTTGAAGACATTATTAAGCAATTTAAAATTCCTGTATATGTGACTAGTTCCCATGAAGCTGAAAGCCTTTACAGCAAAAGTCTACGTAAACAATGCGTATGGATTTTAGGTAATGAAGGTCAAGGTGTATCTGATTTTGCGATGAAATATGCTGAAGCTGTCAGCATCCCACAGCCAGGCGGACAAGAATCACTCAATGTTGCGGTTGCAGGTTCAATCTGCTTCTTTGAAATGGTACGTCAACGTCTATAATTTAGTTAATTTATTTTAATAAACATATCAAATGTTGTTAAATCATTTAAACTGATAAAAATAATTACTGAACCATGTCAACCCACCATGTATTTAGAACGTTATATAGGCAACGATCTTAAATTAAAATGGTGGGCAACCCATGACGGGATTTTCCATCTCTATGGACTTAGCACCAAAGAAACAGTCTGATCTAGCGAGCACTCAAGTGAGTACCGCGGAACATCGCCTGAAGTATTTCATGCAAGATGTGACAGGTCGTGCCTTGGTGATGATGGAAAGTGCAACACAGGGTCACAATGGCATTGCTATGGATTTAGTACAGGAAGCCTTTATTTCTCTTCATAAATCTTATGCAGAAAAAAGTACCGATGAATGGTATCCCCTGTTTTACACCATTTTAACCAATAAATTACAAGATTGGCGTCGTAAAGAAGCCCGTCGAGCTTCACCTTTTTCACTGTTTCGTAAAGTAAGCTTAGACAGTGACGATGAAGAAGCTATGGATGTCGTGGATGAATCTACCCCCAATCCATTACAATTTTTAGATCAAGCTTTGGCTGTCGAAGAAATTCAAGATGCCATTTCTCGTTTACCTGTGCGTCAACAACAAGCCTTTATGCTCCGTGCTTGGGAAGGTTTCGATACTCAGACGACTGCACAGATCATGGATTGTTCGGAAGGTAGTGTAAAAACCCATTATCATCGAGCGATACAAGGTTTACGCTCATCTTTAGCGCATTTAAATCCAAATATGGGAGGGTCGTCAGATGAATAACGATAATTTCACAAAAAAAGTGACTTCCAAACTAGACCAACTTGCTTCACATCATCGCAATAAAGCTGTGGTGATGCACAATGTTTTAGATCATATTCATGATAAACCATCATCATTTTTCAGCGCTTGGAAAATGACAGGTTTTGCTTTGGCTGCAGCATTGACAGGTTTTGTAGTTTTGCCGATTGTTTTTGATACCAATGAACAACCACAAAATCAACATGTAATTGTGAACCCAAAACTCTCTCCACAGATGATGGAGGATTTGGATATGTTAACGGCGTTTGGTGAGGATAAAGCATCTCATGGCAGCTAAAAAATTAGTTTTAGCCTTTTGTGCAATCAGCTTTTTACAAACTAGTTTTGCAGGTTTTGAACGTTTTTGGATTTTTTCTAAAGATGCAAATACCTCTGCCAATGAAAGTTGGGAATCTTTATCTGAAGATGAACAGCGTGCTCTGATTAAACGTTATCAGAACTTAAAAGAAATTCCCGAAGCCCAAATTATTGCACTACAACAACGTATGGATTGGTTCAACCAATTACCTGAACCGGAAAAGCAAAAAATGCGCGAAGTGTGGCAACAAATGAGCTCTTCTGAACGTAATGAGATGCGTAATAAAATTCAGAAAGCAACCTCTACTGAACAAAAAGCAGAGATTAGAGAAGTTTACTTTCAAAAATATTTACAAGTCAGTACTGCAATTCAATAAACAAGAGCCATCGGGAATGATGGCTTTTTTGTATCACTTAAAAATGATTGATTATATGTGTTATCGCGCATTATTTTTAGGCTATTTCACTCAGTCATTTTAAATATAATAATTAAGCGATTTATAACAGCTTCAGTTTCAATCTGTACAGGTACTTTATTTATCCTTAGAATCTCTTTTATTCAATTAATTTCAAATATAAGTTCTGAGTAATGAGAATGAAAAACTTCCATTAATTTTAATAAGTTTTAGTATATTCAGTACACAATATAGTTTTGCACTAAATCTTTCTGAATCCCCGATTCAACAAATAACGCTTTACCCAAATATGGCAAAAATTGAAGGGAGTATTCCTGTACAAGCGGGTGAACAGCCCGTAGGTTATGAATCATCACAATTACAGAAATAAATCGAATTAACAGAACTCAAAATATCAGAGCAAAACTCAATTATACGAGCTGCTGAATTACAAAATAAATTTTTGGTAATGTCAAAGAAGGCGCTACGGATAAAGTACGCAAAAAACCTATGATGCTTTTTTGCTATTGATCGAGCTAAAAGTGAAAAGGTAAAATTAGAACAACGCCTTTCTGAGCTACAGTAAGAATTATACAATATTGGCGATCATCAATTTAATCAACGTAGTTTAAAGTTTTATGTCAATGCACCACAAAAAGGTGAAATAAAACTTAGCTATATGGTGCCGTATGCACGTTGGCAACCAATGTATAAAACCGAACTCATAACCAAACTAAGCAAGTCAAACTCACTCACATGGCGATTATTGCACAAAAAATAGGGGAAGATTGGAATAATGTTAAATTAACATTATCGCCTTCTAGGCCGAAAAGTTATACTCAACAAATGACACCAATGGGATGGTGGGTTGACTATTATCAGCCTGAAACTTCACGTATTTATGGCAATACAACTATAGTTGAAGCAGCACCTGCACCTATTATGGCTCGAATGAGCAAACAAATAGATGAAAGTAATAATCCCCCAATTTCCGCAATTTGAGGGAACAGATTTAAATTTTAGTACTGAATTCCGTTCGGAAACCAAAGCTTCAATTAATAGTAGTAGTCAACAAATTTTCCTACCCCTGAGTGCAAATCAATATACGGCAAAAATTTCTGTTTGGGTCATTCCACGCCAAAGTCAACAAGCGATTTTGAATGCTGAAATACCAAAATTAGATAATATTTGGCCATCACATCGTTAAATTATATCGAGATGGCGACTATATTGGACAGCGTAATTGGTCAAATACTAGTGCAGATACAGTTCAAATGAATTTTGGTCAAGATGAACAGATTCAAGTCAACATTATTGATTTAAATGACATTCAAAACCCTGCCCGCTCTCAATCCGAAACACAGCAAAAAAACAGTTATAGCATTGAAAATTTGCATAATTATCCTGTCGATTTAACTGTATTTGAAGCTGAACCACAAAGCCGAAATCGTAAACTTACAGCACAAACTCGTTATAGTATTGAACCCCTGCCACATCTTGGAATGGTCAACCCAATATCAACCAATGGAATATCCAATTACAACCCAAACGGAAATTTGAACTGAATATTCAACATGACTTTAAATATCCAAGCAAAGGTACTACGAGTGGTTTTTAATCGTTAAAGTAAATAAAAAAAGCCATCGTATAACCCATCCGATGGCTTTTTTAAATCCGATCGATTTCAATATTTATATATTTAATTTTGAGCTTTATAAAAATTTAAAATTTTACAAATAGTTGCCTTCACGTTCAGGTTGATAAAGCACTTTTTCAATTTTTACTTTCATCATATGACCATCAGGCTGTGGCCACTCAATGTCTTGCCCTTCTGATAAACCTAAAATTGCAGCGCCAATCGGAGCAATAATATTCACCTGCCCCTTCTCACCTTTAAAATCGTGTGGATAAACCAAAGTGATTTCTGTCGATTCTGTTGCAGGTGCAATGGTAATCAATACTTTTGCATTCATCGTTACAACATCAGTTGGAACATTTTGTGGTTCAACAACTTCTGCACGCGCCAACTCATCTTCCAGATGTTTCATAGTCGGTGTTAGTACAGTCTGATGCTCTAGCATCGTTTCAAGACGATGCAAATCTTGCTCAGAGATAATAATATTTGGTTTACTCGCCATCAACCTGATTCCCTTGCATTTTATGTTATTAATGAAGTGTCAAAATTCGACCATTCATTATAGATATTGCTCTGTTATAGCAGAAAAATTATAGATTGAGTAATCATCTTTGTTTTTCTTCATCTATAAAAAAAGCTCCCTTGAGGGAGCTTTCTCAAATCATTGACTTATTTTGCGTATACTGGGTATTTAGCACATACAGTTTCAACTTTCGCTTTCACTGTATTAATTACTGCTTCATCACCTTTCGCATCAAGGATATCTGCAATCCAACCAGCCAAGTCACGCACTTCAGTTTCACCGAAACCACGAGTCGTTACTGCAGGTGTACCAATACGGATTCCTGAAGTTACAAATGGAGAACGTGGATCATTCGGTACTGAGTTTTTGTTCACAGTAATGTGAGCAGCGCCTAACCAAGCATCAGCTTCTTTACCTGTTACATCTTGTTTGATCAAAGACAAGAGGAACAAGTGGTTTTCTGTACCACCAGAAACAATATCGTAACCACGAGCGATTAATACTTCAGCCATTGCTTTAGCATTAATAACAACTTGTTTTTGATAGGCTTTATATTCAGGTGCCATTGCTTCTTTAAAGCAAATTGCTTTCGCAGCAACCGCATGAACCAAAGGACCACCTTGGTTACCTGGGAATACAGCTGATTGTAATTTTTTCTCGATTTCTTCGTTTGCTTTTGCAAGGATTAAACCTGAACGTGGACCACGAAGTGTTTTATGTGTAGTCGTTGTTGTTACGTCAGCAATTTTTACTGGGCTTGGATATACACCAGCAGCAACTAGACCTGCAACGTGAGCCATATCTACAAATAAGTAAGCGCCAACTTTATCTGCGATGTCACGGAAACGTTGCCAATCAACAATTTGGCTGTATGCAGAGAAACCAGCCACGATCATACGTGGTTTATGTTCTACAGCTAAACGTTCAACTTCTTCATAGTCAATTTCGCCAGTTTCTGGGTTTAAGCCATACTGAATTGCATTGTATGTTTTACCAGAGAAGCTTACTTTTGCACCGTGAGTCAAGTGACCACCGTGAGCTAAGCTCATACCAAGTACTGTATCACCAGGGTTAAGAAGCGCTAAGTAAACTGCTGAGTTTGCTTGTGAACCTGCGTGTGGCTGAACGTTTGCATAATCAGCACCAAAAAGTGCTTTAGCACGGTCAATTGCAAGTTGTTCAATGATATCAACATACTCACAACCGCCATAATAGCGTTTGCCAGGATAACCTTCTGCATATTTGTTAGTCAGTTTTGACCCTTGAGCTTCCATCACTGCTGGTGAGCAATAGTTTTCAGAAGCAATAAGTTCGATGTGCGCTTCTTGGCGAGCATCTTCTTGAGCAATTGCCTGAGCAATTTCTGGATCAAATTCAGAAACGGAGATATTGGCGAACATTAGCGAGGTCCTATGAAATTAGGGCTTTTAAGCCGTGCTAAGATTGCGCGTATTGTAGCATGAAGTTTCTGATTAAACAGAATGAAGTTTCTCCTGTTTTAAATAAAAATAACGCATGTAATAATCACATGCGTTATTTATTAAACAATGTCAAATATGAATTTGAATAAATATAACTTCTTTGAATCTAAAAGCTTTTAAAAAATTGTGGTAACTTACTTCGACAACATCTCTTTGGCATCAAAAACTATATTATCAATATTAAGTGTATAGGCAGTATTGTGATTCCACTCTGCAGTTTGAATATAATTAATTTTTGTACCCAATTTTGTCGCATCGCCAATTAAAGTATCCGTCGCCACTTTCGGAACAGTCGTATCTGCACTACCCTGATAAATCGTAATTGGGGTTGTCACAAGTACAGACAAAGGTTTTGATTCCGTATCAATAAATGTTTTCACTACAGGTAAGCTGAGGAAATTTGGTACAGTCCGTGGATAGCCTGTCAACGTCTTGTTAATTGCAGCATATTGCCCCATCGCTTGACCAAATAAATTACCTAAATCTTCAGCACAAACAGACTCAGCTTGTGCAGCAATTTTATCAGTTGGTTTTTGGAAAACCTGACTATAATCTGTCGATGGATGTGGATTTTTAAGACCTGCTGCAATGAGTGCTGTATAAGTATCGAGTTGAGCATAAACAGGAATTTGTATATCTGGTGTCGAACCAATGACAGACAATTCACCACCTTGTAAAATCATGCCTAAATTGGATGCAGGAGCAACGGCAACAGTACCCTTATAGTTCAAATTGGCACGTGCCGCATATTGTGCTGCACCTAATGCAGCTTGCCCGCCTTGCGAATGTCCAATCGACATCCACTTAGAAGATGCCTTTGTACCTAACCATTGATGCGTTGCAACGACCGCATCTGTAATAGAATAACCTTCACTTTTCACATTTAAAAATGGATGAATCTCTTTACCACTTGGTTCACCTAAGCCTTCATAATCAGGTGCAACGACAACAAAACCTTCTGCCAAAAGTTTAGCAATCATGCCTTGAATCGCTGCGTTCATTTCATTACGACTCGGTGCACAAATATCTGCTACGCCTGTTGTTCCATGTGCCCAAGCAACAATCGGCCAACCACCTACAGGCGCTGCGGTACGTGGTGTAAAGACCATGGCATTGGCTTGCACTTCTGTACCATTTATGCCTTTCATTTTATAGGTCATTACTACACTATCGCCTGCAATGGCTGACATATCTGTTTTGGTATACGCAGTTGTTCCCACGACAGGATTCTTAATGGTATTGATATCAGATGTATTGGTCGGTGGTGTTGATGAATCATCATGATCATTACTATCATTACACGCTGTAAGTAATAATACTGAACTTGAAAGTAAAACCGTCAGTAAATGCTTTTTCATTTTATCGTCCTTGATTGGTGTTATTTTTCATGGATTCGCTTTTAATGCACTACGGCACTCTTGTATAAAAACTACCCAAAATATTGTTTTACTGCAAGATATTTTGTTCATTTTTACAAATATTTCAAAAACCAATCTATGCTCTCTCCCCTCCATTTATATTACGTCATTTTCAGGCATCAGCATTTTTATATTCCTTATTGAAAGCCTAAATATACCTCAAATATTGGAAAAGATTGAATCCCATCGTGCTGAGTTGTACATTAGAACGATTCATTCGCTTCGTTCTAGGACATTTACATGCAAGCCATTATTCTCGATACCGAAACCCATACGCTAAATGGCTTACCCATCGAGATTGCCTACGCACCTATTGAAATTGAAAATGCCAAACTCAGTTTAGATCGTGAAAAAATGTTCGATCAGCTTTATAGCATTGGAGATGAAAAAATCTCTTGGGGCTCAATGGCGGTGCATCATATTTTAGAGTCTGACTTAGAGAATCAACCAAATTTTTCGAGTTTTGAATTACCGACTGAAACCCAATATATCATCGGTCACAATATTGATTACGATATACGTGCCATTCAACAATGCGGTATCGATACTTCACACATTAAAGCCATTTGTACTTTGGCCCTTGCTCGATTGGTTTGGCCTGATGCTGAAGCGCATAATATTTCTGCACTGATTTATATGATTAGTAAAGGCAGTGACAAAGCTCGCCAAATGCTGAAAGGTGCTCACCGTGCCGATGCCGATATTATTTTAACTGCTAATATTTTAATGCATATTATTCATCGTTTAAATATTCAAAGCATTGAAGAACTTTATGCTGTTTCAGAAGATGCTCGTATTCCACGTACTATTACTTTTGGTAAACATAAAGGTACCGCGATTGCAGAATTACCAAAAGATTATATTCAGTGGCTCATGCGCCAAGATGAACTCGACCCATATTTACGTAAGGCTTTAGAAAACGCAAACCTAGTCACACTTTAAAATATTGATTTGTAATAAAAAGTTCATACTAGTGTAATTTTTACCCATTAAGCTCATCTGATTTAACCCTAGGGATAAATCAGACTATGGATCATTATCAAAAAACAACGATGGGCATACAAGCATTGCGGGAACGCAATTTGAACCTAAATGCCCGTCAACGCCGTTTATTGGTTCTGATTGGTACGCGTGATTTTACCTTGTTAAATTCGCACTTAAAGCAAAAGCTTGCCACCCCTGAATTATTACAACAACTTGAAACAATGGGGCTAATTACTCACCCACATTTATCAAGCAATAAACAAATAGATTCATCACAGCAAAATTTAAAAAATAATTCCCCTTTACTCAATCTTTCTTTGGAAGAACCGTTACCCATTTTAGATATAGAACAACCTGAACCGATTAAACCCATTCAAAAAAATGCATTTCTAAATGTAGAAAATTCTTCGTTAAGAGATGTCCAATTTCATTCGCAATTTTCCATGCTCAAATTCGATGAAATTCAGCACTTAATGATTAACTTACTTCAACAACATTGTGGACTTATGGCAAAACAACTTATTCAAAAAATTAAAGATTCAAATACGCCAAAATGTTTAAAACACTGTCAAATACAGTGGCTCACGACCTTACAAGAATCAAAAATTGATCCATCACAATTAAATCAATGCTTACAGCAAATCAATCATGCACTTATTCATATCGTCAAATCTTGAATTTTCATAAAAATGATTCATAAAAAGCCACATACTTCTTTAAAAATATGGGGTTAAACGAATGTCTATTTTTATCGCAGAACCCTTCAAATCATCATTAATTTTGCTTTGATCGATGAAATTTGTGTTTTATAGAGCCGTGTTATTCATCATTCAAAGCACATTCAAAACTCGATGGATTTTGATTACAACGAATTTTTTTCAAAATTTTCATCATTGCAGGATCATAAAACCCTTCTTTAGTCATTTGAATACGGGCTTCACGCATGATTTTAATATAACCCGGTTTATCGGCTTCACGAATATCCATCCAATATTTTGCAGGAATATCTTTTTCCATTTTATCAACAAATTGAAATGCAGGAGTTAACTGTTTAGAAATCATTTCACGTGCAATCGGTCCCATGCCTGCTGGGAATTTATTGCGGTGCATAATCAGAGTACCTGTCACTTGAATCAGCGGAAATTTAATAATTCCACCCACGACATTGCCATTTTTATCGGTCATGCCTTTATGCAACTCAAGCGGTTTAAACAATAAAGATGGACCTGCCATAATATCGACTTCTTTATTGTTAAATTTACCGCCTACAGTCAGTAAATCGACTGAAACGGGCTGTGCACCGACATTCTGTACCAATTTTTTCTGAGTACCATCAAAGTTCATGACCGCCACCTTTTTGCCCGCAGCTTTCGATAAGGTATCAATTTTACGGTCATTAACCATAATATATGCTGCACCTAACGGTACAATCCCTACCACCTCATAGTCTTTATTGACCATTTTGGCATCGAATTCTGGACGTGCTAAGACCTGCATCACTGCGGTCAATTGTTTATAGTTTTGCACCGCACCAATCGCATCAATACTACCCACAAATGGATTGAACTGACGGGCACGAATATTACTAATGCCTGCACCATCACAGCGCTTACTACGGAAATCTTCAGTCAGTACACGTTCATCGGTATATACTTTAAGCTTAATATCTGTTGATGCCGTTTTTTTCAGTTTTGGATAACTTAAATCGATGTGCATTTGTAACTTCGATGGTCGAGTAATTTTCATGTCGACACCGAAATCTTTTGCCACTTGTGCAATACGTGGTAACTCACTGATATAACTCGTCGCCTGTTCAAAGGCTTCACCATTGGCGCCGTCGGGTGAATAAACACAAAGGGTGACTTCTTTCGGAATTTGTTGCCAAATTTTTGGATCATTCATCAAGGTCTTAATTTTTGCCTGTGAATGTGCCGAAAGTGTTAAATCCAACTTAGGCACAGGTGCTGCTTGCGATACGACCGCTATCGTTGACAGTGCAATTGTTGTCGTGAACATTATTTTATATGGAGATGAATATTTCACTGTCTGACTTTTTTGTGCCATTTTTATATCCTTTTTTAATTGTGATCACTGTCCCAGTGTTTATCTAAAAATAATAGATCAGTCTAAAAATTGAATTGGCTTAGCTATTTTTGCTATTGTCAGAAAAGATACTTAAACCAACATTTGTTTGAAAACTTAAAAAACGATCTAAAAAAGGATGTCACAAAATAAAAAGCCCCTTAAGGAGCTTTTTATCATCAATTTATATCAAATCAAAATTAGATAATAATCTGATTATTTTTCAATAAATCATTCAATGTTACATCTGTTGTTTGATGCGTTAAGATCAATAAATCTTGTGACTGATAAGCAGATGCTGCTCCATCACGGTCAATTGAAATAACAGCTTGATCTATATTGGCATCATAATTTACAGAAACATACTCACCTAAATTATTCAGTGTTGCTGCATCTGAAAGTAAAGCTGAAAGATCAATTTGAGCATAAGAACCTACGCTAAAATTATCCTCTATACGTAGTGTATTTCCACCTGTATTTGTATCACTTAATAAATCAAAGATAATATTATCATCTTCAATAGGCATCGCTAAAAGTGCTTTAGCTGCAACACCTGTTGGTGGATACAAAATAATATCAAAATCCGTTTCCGTAGAAGCTTCTGAACCATTTGATTGTTCAGTTGCTGTCGCAGTAACTTTGACATCTAATGTATCTGAAGCACCACTAACAATATAGTTTTTCGGTGCTACAGCAACTAACGACTGACCATTAATGGATAGATCTGTCGTACTGAATTTCAAGATACCATTCGCATCTGCTGTACCGAGTAAGGTACGTGTTCCATCTTGAGCAATTGCATAAATTTGCATTCCCTCAACGAGTCCCTCAAATGCTAGTGAAAGACTTTCTGAACCATCTTTATCATTTAAACCAGTAGATAACAGACCGAGTGAAATGTCTTTACCTACTTCGCCGCTTAAATTGAAATATGGACGATGGAAGCCATACTGATCTTTATCTGCTGCATCCTTTTGAATTAAGTCCGAAACAGTCCATTCCACAGATGAATTTTCACCTTGATAAACTTTATTCATCATATCAATTGCAGTTTTTAAATCAGGGAAATAACTAATTTTATCACCACCAAGATCTTTCAATTGGAAGTCATAATTACCCTCACCTGATTGGTTATGCATATAAAAATCAAATGTATAAAAACCTGATTCTGTTACAGTAAAGTCTTTATTCACACTTGTCGATGAACCACCCCAAGATACATACGCAGGATCATTATTACCAATGATTAATAAACCACTATCATCAGCTTTACCTTGATATCGATAAGTATGTCCAGCTTCTAAATAAACATAACCCTCAATCGCTACGCCATTATAAGTTGGTACATTTCCATTTGATAAGCTGTTCGTTTTCCCTTCACTTATAGCTGGATTGGTTGCTTGATTACTTGTTAAATATTCAAAAACTGTTTTTAAAGTTACATCTGACACACCTGAACCACCACCAGTCAAAGTATGTTTCTTACCACCAATTGTTACTTCTTTAAGATTAGACCAAGTTTTGATATTTAAGTTAACCGTTGCAGGTTCCCACTCAACCAATCCAAATCCGAGATTAGGTTTATCTGCAACAGCATCAACGATTATTTCAATTGAACCATCAGTTGTATGTTTACCATCAGACACACTAAAACCAACATCAGCATAAGTATCACCTGCATTATTTGAAGCTTCATTTGCATCAGGTTCAAATGTTACTTTACCACTGTCAATATCAGCATAAGTTAACTTTTGACCATTAGTAATAGCCACTTTATTACCAGAAGCATTTGTATAATAAAGCGTTCCATCCGTTGGTAGATGAGTAATGGTCACCATTAAGTTCGCATTGGTCGTATTCGCATCTGTTATACCAAAGTGTGCCCATTTCAATACCACCGACTGATCTTCATTTGTGATGACCGACGTTGGATTTACAATTGGTGCAACCGTATCAACAGGGCCTTCTCCCTTTCCGATTAAGCCTGGGTTACCTGTTAAGTCGTCGTATGAACCTGCAGGGACTTCGACTTTTACTGTGCCATCTGTACCTGATGGTACTTGTGCTGTGTAGCTACCATCCGGTTGTTTTTCAAAGATCACCGGGATGTCTTTGCCATTCTCATCTTTTACCGTGATTTTGTCGGTCGTAATTGAATCAGGATCAACATCATCTGGGTAGGTCAACGTAATGTTACCGTCTTCGTCTAC
>NZ_JBJZOR010000040.1:0-17300 GCF_046269225.1 Acinetobacter sp. TY2 | reverse complement strand
TACCGTACAAGCAAATCATTATTGCATCGGGTGAAGGTGCGAAAGCGGCGTTATCTGCTTTTGATTATATGATGCGTAATGGACAGTAAGTGTTTAACTAGAATGTAATTATTTCATTCTCTTTAAAGAAAATAACCCCATATATAGCCTCCTATTTTAAATTATAGGAGGCTTTTTTAATGCGTGAATTTTAATCTACAAATTAAGATATATTATCCACTCGCAAATACTTTCGTATCCTTATCAATTAAAACTAAAGAACAAAATCAATCATTAAGATAAACCAATCATTAACAAATTTTTATTTTTATTTTTCGTATAACTTGTTTATATTAAATTGTCCATCGTGTTATGGATCACAATAATAGCTCAATAAAGGTAAAATAAATGAATAAGTTACTTGTTGCTTTAGGTCTTGCTGCTACTGTTGCGCTAGTAGGTTGTAACAAAGAAAAGGCGCCTGAAACAGGTGCGACAGCAGGTCAGCACTTAGAAAATGCTGCAACTCAAGCGGGTCAAGATCTTCAAAATGCCGCAAGCGATGCTGCGAATGCAACTGCAACTGCTGTAGATAACACAGCTGCTGCAACTGTAAATGCCGCAGATCATGTTGCAAATGCTGCAGATCATGCTGCTACAGCGACTGTAGATGCCGCTAAAACTGCAACTGCAACTGCTGCTGGTGCAGTTGAACAAGGTGCTGCAGATGTAAAAGAAGCTGCTAAGAACTAATTTTTAGCATTTTATTTTTTATTCATTCAAAATAAAAAAAGGCAAATCTTTATGATTTGCCTTTTTTAATGTATTCAATTTATCATAACTATATCAAAATGTTTCATTTAACTTAAAGCTTAGGATCACGCATTTGTACTAAAGAAGTATTGGCTTTCGCTAAGCTATCAACGACTTTACTCAATATCGATGGAATTAATGTATCTGCCATTTGTACTGCTTGTAGACCTAGCTTTTCACCCAAAGTTGGTTTACGGCGTGTTTGAATTACATAGACATCATGTTGTGCCAGTAAACCCAACAAATATTCATCAGATGTTTTCAATTGATCCACAAGATTTAAGCCTTTTGCATCTTGCCCATACCAATGCTCACCTGTTGCCACTTTTTCAACATTCAATTGTGGACGGTATTTTTCGATAAAATGCTTAAATAAAACATGCGTTTGTTGCAATTCTTCTTCGAACTTAGCTTTACCTTCTTCAGTATTTTCACCGAACATAGTCACTGTACGTTTAAATTGCCCTGCCGTATACAGTTCAAAATCGACATGATGCTCTTTCAATAAACGATTAAAATTCGGTACTTGTGCAACTACACCAATAGAACCAACGACAGCAAATGGCGCCGAGATAATCTCAGTAGCAATACATGCCATCATATAACCACCACTTGCAGCAACTTTATCGACACAAATGGTCAAATGAAAACCTGCATCACGTAGACGTACCAATTGAGCAGCAGCCAATCCATAACCATGCACTGCTCCACCCGGACTTTCCAAGCGAACAACTACACGATCTTTACCTGCTTTTGCCGTGGCTAAAATCAGGGTAATTTCTTCACGTAAATTTTCTACAGCTGATGCTTGTATATCGCCTTTAAAATCTAAAACATAGATTTTTTGGTTGTTCTTTTTACGTGCTCGAGCTTCCTTCGAAAGCTGTTGTGTTAATTGTAATAATTCAAATTTAGAAGCAGTTGTTTGTGCAATTTTTTTGCGTTGTTCATTAATACGCTCATTTAAATGACTGATGCGAATTTCCGCAGGAACTTTGGGTAAATGAAATAACATAGAATTTATAATCTCTAAAAATAATACACATATTTAATTTAGATTAGGTCAATGCAGAATTTTTTCAATAGTCATTTGTTTTTTATTCTGTTAATGTAAGTCACTTCGCTCTAGTGCTTGATATTGTCTGTTGATCTCTGCTGAAGCAAATAGTCTAAAGTATAGCCAAAAAACAGCATAATATAAAAGAGCTATCACCCCCGCGCTAATCGGCCACCATGCTTGAATGAATAAACCTCCCCGCCTAGAATTTCCACTCGGTACAATAAACGCGTAGATCATAATCAAACCTACAATCATCAGAATTAAAAATACTCTTTCCGACCACAAACCCACAAGATACTTTTTCTTTCCATGTTTCACAGCCAAATCATGTTTATATTTTTTAAATATTGCATGTGCTTTCACATATGTATACCAATGTTGTCGAACCTTATAATGCTGCATTTTGTGCTTAAAAATAAAATATAGTATTGGTCCCATGCAAGAACTAACAATCACAAAGAGATCATACAACCAACGATGATAATTACTCATACTTTTGCTTTGTGAAGTTGGGAATAACCCTATATATGGAATGAAAATCGCTAGACAAATACTCACAAAAACCATTGCTAAAGCGAAATACTCTGCAACGTATTTTGTCGAAAAAATAGAAATGTATAGGTTGCTTTGTGCTTCCCGCATAATATTCAATCTTTTTTGTTCTTCACTTATTGCAATCACTCTTGTTTATCGCCATGTCAGTAACTTATCCTAACAAAAAACAGAGCCATAAAGCTCTGTTTTTAAATATTTTTAAATTTAAATCATCTAGTGAATTTTTAAAACCACTATATCAGATTAACCAAAACGACCTGTAATATAAGCTTCAGTTAGTTGATGATCAGGAGAAGTAAAGACTTTTTCAGTCGCATTGACTTCAATTAAATCACCCAAATGGAAGTATGCAGTACGGTCTGAAACACGTGCAGCTTGCTGCATCGAATGCGTCACAATCGCAATGGTATATTGTTTCGACAATTCAGAAATCAGTTCTTCCACTTTTGCCGTTGCAATTGGATCGAGTGCCGAACAAGGCTCATCCATCAAAATGACATCTGGGCTGACTGCAATGGTACGTGCAATACATAAGCGTTGTTGTTGACCACCAGATAAACCTGTACCAGGTTGATTCAAACGATCTTTCACTTCATCCCACAAGCCCGCTTTACGTAAACTATTTTCAACAATTTCTTCCATGTCATATTTATCACGTGCAAGACCATGTAATTTAGGCCCATAGGCAACATTGTCAAAAATTGATTTTGGAAATGGATTGGGCTTTTGAAATACCATCCCTACTTGTGCACGTAGTAAAACAACATCTAAATTTGGATCATAAATATCCTGATTATCTAATAACACTTTACCTGTAACACGACATGAATCAATCGTATCATTCATACGGTTCAATGTACGTAGGAACGTTGATTTCCCACAACCTGAAGGCCCAATAAATGCAATCACTTCATGTTCATAAATCTGTAAATCAATCCCTTTAATCGCTTCAGCTTCATCATAATAGACATGTACATCATTTGCGCTGAGTTTGACTGTAGGTTGTTTTGCAGGCTGTGGTACAGGTGCATCAAACTGTGAAGCCAAAGATACACTTGCTTGTTTTTGTCTTGTTTCAGCCGAAGTAAATTGCGATGGATCTGAATTCACGTTGTTATCCTGTTCAAGCCTATTCGTATTACCCTGTTCAAGGGCGTTTTTAGTGTCTACGCTATTCATAATATGCTCTCATTTACCAACGAACTTCAAATTTCTTACGTAACCAAACTGCAAGACTGTTTAAGCCCACCATTAGTGCAAGTAAAACAATAATTGCCGCCGCTGTACGCCCTTCAAAGAAGTTACGTAGTTCATTGCCCTGCCATAAATACACCTGAACAGGTAATGCCGTTGCCTGATCCATTGGAGATACAGGAATATTTGCAACAAAGGCACTCATACCAATCAGTAACAATGGTGCCGTTTCACCCAATGCATGTGCGATACCAATAATTGCACCAGTCATAATTCCCGGCATTGCCAAAGGTAAAACATGATGGAAAGTTGTTTGAATACGTGATGCACCAATACCCAACGCTGCTTGGCGAATGGATGGTGGAACAGCTTTTAATGATGCTCGTGTAGTAATAATCACCGTCGGTAAAGTCATTAAACTTAAAACTAAACCTCCGACTAAAGGTGCCGAAATAGGTAAATGCATCCAACCAATAAAGATGGCAGCACCCAATAAACCGAACACAATTGAAGGTACAGCAGCAAGATTATTAATATTGACTTCAATAATGTCAGTGATGAAATTTTTTGGTGCAAATTCTTCAAGATAAATCGCACTTGCCACACCGAGTGGAATCGCGATTGCAATCACGATGAGCATCATAAACAGCGAGCCCATGAATGCACCTGCCAAACCTGCGGTTGCAGGAGAACTGCGAGAATCAGGATTAGTAAATAATTGAGTGTTAAACGTCCGCTCAATAATACCTTTGGCAGCCAAATCATCTGAAAGTTTACGAATTTCAGGACTTAATTGTTGCTGCTCATCGGGTAAAGTACGGTCAATATTTCCAGCGAGCCAAACATCAATATTGGCATCAGCAAGGAAATTGATATCAATTTTTTTCCCAATCATCGCAGGATCTTTCATCACCATATCACGGACACGATAGGCTTCTGAACTCGTATAAATTTCACTCAGCTCATCTCGTTGCTTTTCAAGTGCAGGATCTTTGGCAATAATACCATTCACAATCAAAGCATCCCAATCGACCATACCCATTTTGGTTTGCCAATCGACAAAGCGCTCTTCAAACTGTGCAGGACTTTCACCCACTTTCTGTGTCGGTCGTGGTCCAACATCAATTACAGCAGGATCAAAATATACAGGAACAGTCATACTTGCTTGCCAAAATGCAGGCATTCCCTTGTACATAATGCTAGTAAAGAGTATTGCGACAAATGCCAAACCAATAATGACCGAACCCAACCCTACAATGCGGAATATTTTTTCTGTACGATGACGCTTTGCCAAAGAAGATGCAATTTTGGCTTTACGCTTTTCTCGTTGCTCTGCCGCAACACGTGGGTCAAATACCTGATCCACGGAAGATGTATTTGATGTACTCATTCGTATTGCTCACGGTATTTGCGCACGATGTACAGTGCAATAATATTCAGACATAGCGTAATCACAAACAAGGTTAAACCGAGTGCAAATGCGACCAATGCTTGCGGACTTGCAAAATCTGTATCACCAGTTAACTGTTTCACAATGGTCACTGTAACTGTTGAAACTGCTTCAAATGGATTGGCATGTAGTAAAGGGCTGTTCCCTGCGGCAAGTACCACGATCATGGTTTCACCGACCGCACGAGAAACAGCAAGTAAAAATGCTCCAGTAATGCCGGGTAAAGCCGCTGGCAAAACAACGCGACGAATGGTTTCAGACTTGGTTGCGCCTAAACCCAATGAACCATCACGCAGTGAACGTGGCACTTGGGTAATAATGTCATCTGATAATGATGAAACAAACGGGATAATCATAATGCCCATGGCAAAACCTGCAGTTAATGCACTCGTGGCATTAATTTCAAGTCCAACCGTTGCGCCCAATGCTTTAAATACGGGTCCAAGCACCATCATGGCAAACACGCCATATACAATGGTTGGAATCCCCGCTAAGACTTCAATGGCAGGCTTCGCCCATGCACGAAAGCGTGGAGATGCATATTCAGCCAAATAAATTGCAATCATCAAACCCAATGGCACTGCGACCAAAAGTGCAATCGCACTGATCATCAAGGTACCCCAAAGCAGGGGAAGCAAACCATAACTACCTTCAGCATTACCCGAGGTACTAAAACCAGGATTCCACTCTGTACCAAAGAAAAAGTCAATTGGACTAACAAATTTAAAGAAGTGCAATGCTTCAGAAAACATTGACATCACAATGCCAATAGTGGTCAAAATAGCCACGCTTGAACATAAAATTAGAGCGACATTAATTGATTTTTCAACCTGATTACGGGCACGATATTGTTGGGATATTTTTTTCTTTGCCCATAATAACCCACCAATGGCAACACAAATCACCACCGCAAATTTGGCATAATTACCAATCTGCTGAATGTTTGAAAGTTGTTGCGCCGCTGCAAGCTCATAAGCTGCAGGAGTATCGGTGACACCAAAACCTGAAGCAATCGCCTGAACACGATCAACCAAAACATTAACACCCGCTTCATCGAGTCCTGATGCAATAGTCGCAGGTACATTTTGTAAAATATAATGTTGTAAAATGCTCGGTTCAACAATGTTCCAAACCAACAAAATTAGAAATGCTGGAATACCACACCACAATGCGACCAAAGCACCATAGTAGCCTGGTCGTGAATGTAAAATTGCCGAATTATTTCCTTTGCCCGACAGGCTTAGACTTTTTCTTAGTCCAATTTGATATGCAACTGCCACCAAAGCCAGCAAAACACCAATGAGGAGCAGATTCATATATTCTCCACTATTTTTCTACTTAATGTTTTAATGACTTGATGCTTAAAATACGTCATGTCCTAAATACTCAAAGTTGAAAAATGCTACTTAGCAAAAAAGCTGATGGCTCATCATTCAACCATCAGCTTCGTTATTATTTCTTACTTCACGCCTTGACCCGCTTTAAACGCTGCAAGTACTTTTGCACGTTCTGCATCAGACATTGAAATTAGACCTGCTTTATCTAGTTTTGAACCTTTACCTGAAACCTTTTTATTTAAGAAGTATTCAGTGAACTGAGATAAGCCCTTAATTGATTTCAAGTGTTCACCTTTTACATAAAAGTATAAAGGACGAGATACAGGATAAGAACCATTCAAAATGGTTTGCTCAGAAGGAACGACATTATTCACTGTTGCCACACGTAACTTGTCACGGTTTTGATCATAGAAACCCAAACCAAAGACACCAACTGCACTTGGAGATGTTTTCAAACGTGCCAATGTTTCTGTGTAGTCCCCTGCAATTTCAATTACTTTACCGTCTTTACGGAAGTTTGAGCAGGCTTTCTTCTGTGCATCTTTATCTAGCTTTTTGAAGTAATCGTAAGATTCACATCCTGCTTCAACCATTTTTTCTTGGAACACTTCACGTGTACCATGATTCGATGCAGGAACAACTAAAGTAATCGGTTCATTTGGTAATGATTTATCAATTTGATTCCAACGCGTATATGGGTTTGGAACAAGTTTACCATTGGATGGTAACTCAGCGGCTAAAGCTGCAAATACATGCTGTGGACGTAATTTATAGGCAGCTTTTGTTGAGTTCGATGCAAATACAATACCGTCATAACCAATTTTAATTTCTAAAATTTGATTCACGCCTGCTTTTTTACATGCTGCAATTTCAGTATCTTTAATTTTACGTGACGCATTTGCGATATCAATTGTATTATCACCCACGCCTGAACAGAATTGTTTCAAACCCGCAGAACTACCACCTGAGCCAACTACAGGTGCTTTAAACTGTGGGAATGTGTTACCAAATTCTTCCGCTACAATACTTGCATAAGGAAGTACAGTCGAAGAACCTGCAATTTGAATGGTATCACGAGCTGCATTTGCTGCAACGGTTACCCCAGAAACTGCCAAAGCCAGTACGATATGATTTAAGCGCATTCTTTTCTCTCTTTATCAATTGCGGTATTGAAGTACGCCACGAATAATTGTTGTGTACTTTTCCATGACCACATTTTGATTTTAAAATATGACAATTAAGTGACAGTTCTATGACGCTTTGATGATGGATTAATTTTTAATATGACTATTGAATTTCTAAGACCAAATAAAATTAAAAAAACAATCAAATAAAATCCATTGATACACATCACACTATGAAATATTAAAATTTTAAATCACAATATATCTAGCACCAGATAATGTAGATAAACTAAATAAAAACACAGATAAACATAACTCATTTAATTTTTATACAATTAAATCAATAGTATAAATTCAAGAAAATATAATATAAAATTTATTTTTTAATAAAATTAAAAATATAAGATGTTATATTTGAAGTATATGAAAAAGCGTAGGTTAAACTGAGCATCGAGCAGATGTAATAATTAGTGTATAAACTTTCTTGTAAGGTCATACCATTATCGGCATTTTTTGGTCAACCCACTTCCAAAGCAGCACCAAAGATTGATTTTATTGAACTCTTAATCTCTGAAAAGTATAAAACTTCACCTGAATTTTTTAATGTTATGGATTTCATATGAAAATATTCATCCAAATAAAAAACTCATTAATAAGTTCAAACAAATTGGGATCATACTAGGGCAACTTTTAGCTAGTAAAAATAAATACAAACTGACTTCTTTAAAGGTCAGCTACCATCTGCAAAATCATTTTGATCAATGAGCATGTACGCTATACCACAAAGTCTATTTATGCAAATGGACTGAATCATAATTTAATTAACTCATCTATGATTCCAAATCTGACAAAAAATCTAGATAGCTCAGTCACGCTATACTTACAAAATGAAGCACCAAGTTCGGATAAAAAAGCCCATTAGCTTCCTACAACTATTGGAGTATTTGCATCCATCATACGTATTTCTTGGCCTGAGCAAAGTATTATTGATGGCACATGGAAAGAACCAAAGTTGGTAAAAATACCATAATCATATAGATCTTAATCTAATCCGCTATAAAAAAAGGAGCTCTATAGAGCTCCTTTTTTTATGTTCTACAACAACAAAGACATTAATCTAATGCTGTCACATAAGTACCATCAGCAATTGGCCCTTTAATACGATCAGCCTCTGCAAGCACAAGTGCAAGCAAGTTTTTCACGTTATCTAAAGTTGCTACTGGGCTTAAAGTCGTCATTTTCAAAGATTGATTTTGACCGACTTTAGTCACACCAATGTTTGCTTCGCCACGAGCAAACAATTCATCTGCTACGTTTTGATTGAGTGTATCTAATAATTCAACAGGATAACCTGTAGGAATCACACGGAATAACACCGATGCAAACTGAGGATCAACGAGCATTTCTAAGCCATCAGTTGCAGTAATATAGGCTGCAACATCACGCGTTAAAGTTACACCATGATCAATCATTGAACCATAAAGCTCTTCACCTAATGCTTCCACCGTCATCCACAATTTCAACGCGTCGAAACGGCGTGTTGTTTGTAGTGATTTCGACACAAGGTTCGGTACGCCATGCTCTTCATCATAAGCCGAGTTCAAGTACTCAGCTTCATAATGCATGAAACGATAGTTCGCTTCATCTTTAAGCAAGAATGCACCGCACGAAATAGTTTGGAAATAATGCTTATGGAAATCAAGCGTAATCGAATCAGAAAGTTCAATACCATCTAACATATCACGGAAATCATTCGATAAAATTAAAGCACCACCCCAAGCCGCATCGATGTGCATCCATGCGCCATATTTGTTGGTGATTTCACGAATTTCTTTCAATGGATCAATAGCACCTGCATCAGTTGTACCTGCAGTTGCCACTACACATGCCACAATCTTACCTTCTGCTTGAAGATGAGCCATGGTTTTTTCGAGTGCATCAACATCCATCTGAGCATTTTCGTTCACAGGAACAGTTACGACAGATTGGAAGCCCATACCCATCATCGCCATATTCTTTTGTACTGAAAAATGTGCATTTTCAGAACAAATCACTTTAACGTTACGCATTGCGTCACCTGGTACGCCATCACGCTGAACAGACCACGGATTACCGTTTTCATCTTTCCAGTTTTTTGCGATGCATGCATCACGTGCTAAAAGTACGCCCATAAGGTTTGACTGTGTACCACCCGAAGTGAATACACCTGCCTGACCTGCACCATAGCCTACTTTTTGACGTAACCAATCAATCAACTGAACTTCCATCAAAGAACCCGCAGGACTTTGATCCCATGAATCCATCGATTGGTTCGTCGCATTGATGAGTACTTCTGCGATTTGGCTTGTCACCATTGTTGGACAATGTAAATGCGCTAATGAATGCGGATGGTGAACTTTTAAACTTTTGTTTAAAAATAATTCCACCATACGATCAAGTGATTTTTGTACACCCATACCTTCTTTTGAAGGGTTAAATGCAATTGCACTACGTAGCTCTTTTATGCTACCACCAGTATACATTTTATCGTTTTGCAACCATGCAGAAACGGCTTTTACCGCCTCGCCCATCACTGACTGATAGTCAGCAATGGATTGTGCATCATTGCAGAATAACGCTTTACGATGTTCTGCAAAATCAACCATATTATGCGCCTCGAGTAGCAACTAGAGCTTCAGCAATTGCTTTCTTAAAGCGAGCCACAGCTTCTACACATTCATCATGTGTAATAATCAATGGGCAAAGTAAGCGAATGACTGTGCCTCCACGACCACCTTTTTCTAACAACAATTTGTTGTTAAAACAAGCTGTTTGAATCGCTGCTGCCAATTGTGAGTCACCCGGAAGTGAACCCATATGGTCTGCTTTCTGGCGCTCATCTACAATTTCAACACCAAGCATTAAACCACGACCACGAACATTACCAATACATGGGAATTCAACCGCTAATTTTTTAAATTCAGCTTGTAAAAAATCACCACGTTCTTGCGCATTTTGGGCAAGGTTTTGTTCTTGAATGGTTTTGATCGTTGCAAGACCTGTACCCATTGCAAGTTGGTTACCACGGAAAGTACCCGTATGACCAGCAGGCTGCCAAGCATCAAACTTACGTTTAATCCCTAACACTGCAAGTGGTAAGCTACCACCCACTGCTTTAGACATCACCACAACATCAGGCTCAATACCCGCATGTTCAAAGGCAAACATTTTACCTGAACGTGCAAAACCTGCTTGTACTTCATCAAGAATCAGTACGATGTTATGACGCTCAGTCACTTCCCGGATTTTTTGCAACCATTTTACAGGTGCTGTTACCACACCGCCTTCTCCTTGAATCGCTTCAAGAATCACAGCTGCAGGTTTAGTTACACCGCTTTCAACATCCTCAATGAAATTTTCAAAGAAATACGTTAAAGCATCTACACCCGCTTCACCACCAATGCCGAGTGGGCAACGGTATTCATGTGGATACGGCATAAACTGTACGCCTGGCATTAAACCATTTACCGCATTTTTAGCAGATAAGTTACCTGTCATTGCCAAAGCGCCGTGCGTCATACCATGGTAACCACCAGAAAAACTGATGACCGTGTTACGACCTGTATAGGTTTTTGCCAATTTAATTGCAGCCTCTGTACCATCTGCACCAGATGGACCACAGAACTGTAAGCAATACTCAGCTTTACCACCTGGCAATTGCTCAAGTAGTGCTTCGGTAAATGCATCTTTTAAAGGCGTTGTTAAGTCCAAAGTATGCAACGGTAAACCGCTTGCAAGTGTGTCTTGGATACTTTGAATTACCGCAGGATGATTATGGCCTAATGCCAATGTTCCTGCCCCAGCTAAACAATCGAGGTACGTTGTACCTTCAACATCAGTAACCCAACACCCTAAAGCTTTTGCTATGGCCAACGGCAATTTGCGTGGATAGCTACGAACATTGGATTCCATCTGACTTTGGCGAGTTAAATAGTATTCGTTAGTAGAATTAGGGGCAGGATTTACAGAAGAAACGCTCATATCGAATTACCATCTCTGATATGGGTTGAAAGAAATAAGTCGGGTGACTTGCGGTCCTTTGACTCGGTGCTTTATAGAGAACTTAGTTAAAAAATTTGTATGTTGTTTTTAACCAAGAGCGCGATGATACAGTTTTTTGCAAAAAAATAAATAGCATTTATCTACTTATCTCCCTGAACTTGATTGAAAAAAACATTCACTTCAAGCCGAACTCTCATTATCTTTTAAATAGATGACAATAGAACGAAAATATTAAAACAGAATATCTTCAACTTTTCACCTTCACAACTTGATCATTATTGCGTCATTTTTAGAATAAACAAATGATTAAAAAGTAAATTTCAAATAAGTCATCTTTGCAAAAGAAGACCATTCTGAAACAAATTCACCACAAAATATGCATCGATCCACCTTCAATGCCAATTAATATTTCAATCAGTTTACTACGATTATCTGTGTATTTTTTAGGAATTTTTTTATGCGTTTACTGACTGCTTTCACTGCACTACTTAGCATTGTTACTGCAACAAGTGTTTTTGCCGATGACAACTCGCTCAATTACAATATCGCAAATGTACAAGCAGATGCGACACGCCAAGTCTCTAATGATGAAATGCATGCCACCCTTTTTGTTGAAAAAAGCCATAAGCAACCTGCCGAACTATCTGCTCAAATCAGCCAATTGATGAACCAAGCTACGGCTTTAGGTAAAAAATTTCCAACAGTTCAATTGAAAACAGGCTCACAAACCACTTACCCGATTTATGACAATGACAATCAAAAACTAAAAGAATGGCGTGGTCGTGCTGAAGTCCAAATCGAAAGTAAAGATTTCAAAGCTGCAAGCCAACTCATTAGTGAACTGCAACAAAGCTTTCAAACAGCTTCAATTAACTTTACTGTTTCAGATGAACAGCGTAGCAAAGTTGAAAATGAGCTCATTGCAGAAGCATCAAAAAACTTTCAACAGCGTGCTCAGCTCCTAGCTCAAGCGTGGAATAAATCGGGCTATAACCTTGTCAGCATTAACTTAAATACAAGTAACTTTTATCCTCAACCGATGATGATGCGTGCAAGTATGGCGAAAATGGAAATGGCGGACTCAGTACCTGTACAAGATGTTTCAGCTGGAGAATCAAAAATTACCGTGAGTGCAAACGGATCTATTCAGTTTAAATAAAACAATACATAGTATCATTTCAGTGTATAGCTCTCTCTAATGTCAATATTTAAAACAAAGACCGCATATTGTGCGGTCTTTGTTTGCTTTTAATGATAAAAAAATCAATAAGACTCTAAACTTATCGCTAATCATCGAGTTTTCAGTTAACTCAATCTAATTCATTAGGTTTTTCGCATGAATAATATTTTTAATGCTCGATTAAATCTATATAAGCTAAAGTAAAATATAGCATTGCTAGCTTTTTGCATAAAAAGTAACTAAATGACAAGAAAGTACAGTCATTATTTATAAATTGTATTGCCAAAAGCCTTTTTTATTTATATTATGGCGCCCATGGAAGCGTGGCAGAGCGGTTGAATGCACCGGTCTTGAAAACCGACGAGGGTGTGAGTCCTCCGTGAGTTCGAATCTCACCGCTTCCGCCAAATTTAAAGCAAAAAAGCCCTGACAATGTCAGGGCTTTTTTGCTTTAAATTATCCTTTAATTCATCTATGCATACCAATTATTATTATTTTTTTTATAAATTGATCACAAGAATATTCAAATGACCGTCTTCATCCATTTCTATAATAAAAAAGCCACTTTCAACAAGAAATCATTAAAAGTAGCTAAATATTTGAAAAATGTTTTACTTTTTAAATGGAAAGGCATATTTCACAATGCGACCAAGAACTTGGCCATACTGCTTAAATAAACTCGCATTGTTATAATTCAATCCATATTTTTCACATACAGCTTGCACTTTTGGTGCCATTTTACGGTAACGACGTGCAGGAACTTCGGGGAATAAATGATGTTCAATTTGATGACTCAAATGACCTGTCAAAATATGAAAAGCTTCCGAACCTGTAAGATTTGAAGAACCTCTAATTTGACGCATATACCAATGCCCACGACTTTCATTTTGTAAAACAGATTTAGGAAAAACCTCGACATCTTTGGTGAAATGTCCACAAAAAATAATACTAAATGTCCACACATTCCGTATGCCATTGGCAACCATATTTCCCGTCAAAACAGGTAGTGCTGCGGGACCTGCAATGAGTGGGAAAAAGAAATAATCTTTAAAGAATTGTTTACCAATTTTCTTTTGTGTTGGTTTCCATTCTTCTTTCAATTGCGCCCAAGTTTTACGTTTGTAAAAAACTTTACCAATTTCTAAGTTTTGAATGGCAACCCCCCATTGGAACAACAAGCAAAATGGAATGGCATACAAAGGTTGCACCAAATACCCGGGCTTCCAACGTTGTTCAGGAAATAATCGTAGCAATCCATAACCAATATCATCATCCATACCTTTAATATTGGTATAGGTATGGTGTTTAAAGTTATGGGTTTGACGCCAATTGTCTGCTGTACCGACAATATCCCACTCGTAATTAGTACCATTAAAACGTGGATCATTCATCCAATCATACTGTCCATGCATGACATTATGACCAAGTTCCATGTTTTCCATAATTTTAGCAAAACCGAGTAAACCCGTACCTATAATCCATGCTGGTGGGAACCAACCTGCAAATAAACATGCACGACCTAAAATACTGCTATAACGGATTGCAGCATAAACTTTCTTAATATATTGGGCATCTTTTTCGCCAATATCATCTAAAACCTCTTGCTTAATAGCGTCTAACTCTCGTGCTAAACCGTCTAACTCAGACTGAGTGAGCTCACGATTTTTAGGATTGGTGAAATATTGAATTTTAACTGGCATATTCATGATAAAGCTCGCTTAACTTTATAAAATTAAATATCGATAACTAAATCGGTTTGTGCTGAATTAACGCAAATTCTGAGCAAATTGTTGGGTTCCATATTTTCCTGACCATTGACTAGATTTTTCGTTGAACCCTGTGCTTTATTACACGCACATTTATTGCAAATACCCATGCGACAACCGTGTTGTGGTTTAATATTTTGCTGCTCTAAACCTAATAAAATGGATTGACCTTTTGGAATCGCCACTACTTTATTTGACTGCGTTAATGTCACATTAATGAAGCCAGTTTCTTCCGAAATAATTGGTGTTAAACTAAATGCTTCACTTTTAAATTGTTGTGCTTTTTTAAATAACTGTTCTGCTGTCGTTACAAAACCCGATGGCCCACATACATAAACTATACTTTTTTCTAATGATTGAATTTGATCTAAATACTCAGCATTCAATCGAGCATCGCTAGGATTTTCTTGAGTATAAAATACGTCAAATTTAAAACTTGGATATTGCTCTGCTATTGTTTCGAATCGCATTTTAAATACAGCATCTTGATTCTTTTTAACCCAATACATTAACCATACAGATTTCTGTCCTAAATGACCAAGTTCAGCCAACTTTTTGACCAAGCTATACATTGGTGTAATACCACTGCCTGCCGCCAATAAAACTAGCGGTTGCTCAGTCTTTGGAATCAACATTTCACCATAAGGTTGACCAAATTCAAGGACATCACCAATTTGAGCAGTTTCAGTCAACCATTGACTAACAATGCCTTCCGCGACTTTTTTAACCGTTAATAAAACACGATGAGCATCTAGTTGCGTCAAACTATAAGTGCGTTCATAGCGACGTCCATTTACTTCTACAATTACGGGATGGTGCTGACCTGCTTGTCCCATTTTAAAATGACGATTGACCTCAATCGTTAAGCTAATAGTGTCTTGAGCAGATTGATTCTTCTCAATAATTTTTCCAAGTGCCTGATGAATTGACCACAATGGATTAATTTTTTGTAACCAAAAGTTAGTATGATGACGTCCAACAACCATTTCAAATATTGAATTTATAGGAGATTTTTGCTTAGCAATAGCGTGCATATCTGCTCATTATTTGACTGAATTTTAATTATTATACACATGTATATATATTTGTATATACATGTGTATTGTATCATTCCATTTCATATTCTCTGTTCAGAAGCTATAATGCCTTAATTCTATGAATCTCTTATATATATGAACCGCATGTCACCATCTAGCCCTTCTGATATTTCCATTTCTGATGAAACAGATTTAGAAAAGTTGCCACCACGTACTGTGGGTCGAAAAGCAACAATCACTAAAGAAGAGCTGTTCCAGGCTGCGCTTAATTTAATTGGTTCACAGAAAAGTATTGCATCTCTTAGTTTGCGTGAAGTCGCTCGTGAAGCTAGCATTGCACCAAACAGTTTTTATCGACATTTTAAAGATATAGATGAGCTTGCGATTGAACTTATTGAGCGTTCAGGTTTAGTTTTACGTCAGATTTTACATGAAGCACGCTTGAAAGCATCGCCGAAAAACAGTGTGATTCGCAGTTCGATTGAAGTATTTCTTGAACAATTAGATGCCGATGAAGGTAATCTTAGTCTACTATTGCGTGAAGGTTACACTGGTTCGACATCATATAAGCAAGCTGTTGATCATCAGCTTAGTTTCTTTCAACAAGAATTACGAGATGACCTAATTCGCTTAGAGCGTTTGAATAATGGTAAATTGGCTTATCCTGAAATTGCAGCAAAAGCCATTACTCAATTGGTATTTAATATGGGGGCAAAAGTCATCGATTTGGCAGCGAACGAACGTAAGGAAGTAGCTGAACAAACCATTATTATGATTCATATGATTTTAGAAGGTTCACGTCATTTAGATCACTCAAGGACGCGTTAAAATCAATCATCATTCTTATTTAATAGATGAGACCTTTATTGTTTTTGCAACATAAATAGCATTGGTTTGTGAGTTTACTTCAAGTTTTGATCAATATTTTTAATATGTGAATTCACTTTTAAATTAGCGAAATGTTTAAATATAGCTCTACTTAACCTACAAACTTGCTGGTAGAGTAAACTCTTTTTTTCGTGTCCAACTTCGTTTATGTAATGTCTTTGACATAACGTGATAGCCAACAGCGTAAGTAAAATATTCTCAAAGAAGGAAAGTATATCCTTGGCTTAAGAAAATATTGTTGTTCCTATAAGGTTATTAAAATATTAAATACGAGAGCATTTACCTGTGTAGTTTGATTTAATTGTTCGGTATTTGTCTCAAGTAAAGTCCAATTATCCAACATTACTCTAAAAATATGGAGCACCCTACATACCATAGATATATGATGAACTTCTTTATAGAAATGCATCATTTTTTTGCATAAATCGACTGCATCAGTTTTAGTATTTCTTGGAAAAGAATATTTTTATATCGTAGCGTATATTGAATAATTAGTTATATAGACGCATTAAAAATTTCAGACAGCACTCTACTCTGTTCTTGATCACGACTCAATAAATACAAAAATCGTAAAGTTGCCCTAATTTGAAATATGGCTAAAGCCAATTTTCAAAACATCAAGCTTTTTTAATTATTACAGATATTTGTATCATTACAAGCAATCCAACCAGTAATTCTATTACCATTTTTATTGGTAAAACTTATATTTAGCCATTTAGAACTGATATCTTTAACGGTGAATTCATCATTTTTTATCAGATACCCTAAATGACTAAATGAAAATTGACTATTCTCATTAATATGATATACGCTGAATTATCAGGAGACTTTCCCTTGGGAGATTCTAGGCAGCCAACTTATAAAAGTCTTCGGCCA